>CACZII010000059.1 GCA_902781185.1 Fibrobacter succinogenes | reverse complement strand
TTTTCCTCCGGTTGTTCAGGCTGCTGTTCGGGCTGTTCGCCGGCACCGCCTTCGCTGTCGGAACTTTCACCGTCCTGGCTGCTGCTGGACTGACCATCCTGACCATTCTGCTGATCCTGATTCTGGTCCTTATTTTGATCGTCGCCATTCTGATCTTGGTTCTGATCCTTATTCTGATCCTGATTTTGGTCTTGATTCTGGTCCTGGTTATTATCCTGATTCTTGTCGTTCTTCTTATTCTCGTTCTTCTGCTCGTCCTTGGCTTCGTGGATACGGTCCAGGAGCATTTGTAACTTTTGGTCGTTAGGATAATATTGCAGGCCTTCGTTACAGGTAATTTCTGCAGAAGGCAAGCGATTTTCGATATACTGGAAGGCCGCGTCGCTGTAGTAAGCGCTGGCTGACTTCGGGGCCGCAAAGGCTGCTACCGCGAGAAACATCACCGCGACTGTGAACATAATCCTTTTCATCAGATTACCTCCAGGTCGTTATCGGTGTTGCTGGCGTCAATCTTTGCCTTGGGCTTACGACCGGCCTTGATTTCAATGACATCGTCGATGCGCTGCACATGGCCGCTAAGCTGACCCGCCGTCTCGTCTTCGGCAATCAGGTTCTCCAGCATTTCCTTGGCTTCGGCGTACTTGCCGTCCTTGCAAAGCTGTAATGCGCGAGCCAGAACTTCCTTCGCCTTCTCGCTTAGGGGCGGCTGTTTCTGGTCTTTGTCCTGGTCCTGATTTTGCTCCTGATTCTGTTTTTGCTTGTCCAGTTCCTCTTTTAGCTTGCGCTGGACAATCTCCACATTTTTCTTGGCATTTTCAAAACCGTTATCCAAATCTATAGCCTTTTTCAGGTAGGCCACCGATTCGCGCCAGGCAGCAATGCGCTCACTGCCTTCAGAGGACTTTTCACCGATGCGGAAATGAGTGTTAGCCAGATTATAGGCTGCCTTTGCCGCCATCTTTTTGTCGGGCATACGCACGGCACTTTCCAGCTCCTTCTTGGCCTCGTCGTAATTGCCCAGCTTATACTGGCATGTACCGATGTTATAAAACAGTAGCGGATTTGCAGGTTCCGCCTCCCGGGCCTTCATATATTTTTCAAGGGCTCCGGCATAATCGCCTTTCTTGAACAATTTATTACCGTCGTTTATGGGCCTTGCACACAAGACCACCGACAGCAGGCAAATACATATCAACAACAGTCGCATTATCTTTTATCCATAAATCCCATGACAAGAATATACAAAACTCGACATGAAAAGACCACTCTCTAGTAGCCCACAACATATTTTCCGAAAGATTCCACGCTATACCCCAAATCCAATAAGGTTCTCATCTGAGCCTCACTATTTTCGAGTAAATACACCGCACTTGAACGTTCCGGTCTTATCCTGTTCGTGAAATCATACCTATCAAAGGAATAGACGTACAAAAATGCACTCGGAAAGTTGGTGTACCTAACCGTTGAAAGGTACGATTTCAAATCCACCTTGCCATAAAACAAAACCCTCGGGTAACTTACATTCGGATCCACATATATCTTTGAGTTCATTTTCGCCTTGGCATTAGCAAATTCGACCGCCGCACCAATGCCCTCACAGAAATTTTCAGAAATACGATCCTTGTAGATTGTAAAGTAATCCCTCTCAAAATTGGCAAAACACAAAAGATAGGCTACCAACGGTACAAAAATCATCTTAGGATGGATATAGTCAAACACAAGAACAATCCCCCATGCTGCAAACACGATTATCGGGATGAAAATCAGATTTACACGGTTGACGTTCACATGGACTAAAATTCCAATGGCGAATGCTGCCAGTAACCATGCCAGCATAAACAACGACAAACCGAGCCTACGAGCCATAATATCACGAACAGCACGATAAACGCCCGTAATCAACCCCACAAAGAAAAAGGCCAACGTTACAGGATAAAAAAGTCCATGCTTGCTTATAAAATTCCAAGGGAGCCCATCTGACTGATTCTTCAAGATATTCCAAAGGTTCATGAAATTTTCGGGAATCCGTTGAAAGGATATCTCGCTATCTCTAAAATAGACCAGTTTCGGAATACTCAAAAACGGCAGTCGTATTTCCGCCATATAGCCCTTGTTGACAAGCATAAAAAGAACCAACGGAAGTGCTAATACCACAAGTATAGAAAGAGAAATCCACGTGTAGCGATTATTATGGATAGACCTTACCCAAAGGGCATAGGCCACATTCACCAAAACAATAAACGGAACGGCCACCCAAATAGTCGCATAGGCGTATAATGAAAGCCCATAAAATGCTGCCGACACAATCAAAAATTTCGGCTTCTCAAGTCCTTTTACAAAGAAAAACAATCCTAACAGCACAAATCCCGGAGCCAAGTTAGACTCCAAAGCCCAACGGGAAAGCATCACATGCCAAGGAGAAATCGCAAGCAGAAGCGTCGCCCCCAATGCAATACGCTCGTCAAGAAAGCGACGAACCAAAAAATACACAGCGACAAGCGACAACAGCCCCACCAGAAGCATCGGCAGGCGAATCACCCAAACATGCAGGCCAAACAACGCAACAAAGGGAATCATCAGGTATGATTCCAAGGCATTCATGCCGGAACCCCAGGCGGTCAAGTAAACGGGCAATCGGTAACCATAGGAATCGGCGCCATAATGCAAAAGTGTATAGGCATTATAGCCAGCAAAGGCCTCATCCTGGTTGATGTCTCCGGGAACCGAGCCAAACATGAAGACTCGGGCAAACACACCCAGCAACAAAACCAAGGACAGCGGAATAAACCTGGCCATCATTGCCTCGTCGTCACAATGACATTCAGCCAATCCGCATGATCGTAGGCATTATCCCCATCGGCATCAGCCTTGAGGTATATGACCGACTTACCGCCAACATAGACTTTTCCAGACTGCGGCTTTTTATTTCCAAACACCACATCACTTGTCCAAAGAGTCTCTTCGGGCGTGCAAACGCTAAAGCGAACAGACCCGCTGCCACCACTCTCATCATCAATGGCAACGACAAATTCCAATGTATCTGCGTTTTCCGGCAATTTGAAGTACAACTCGGAATTGGCATGAGTCCCGATACCATTTTTATACTGTTGCCCCCTTACTGAAAGAGCATTCCCATCAACAGCACGGCCCTTCCTGGGCGTTTTATATTGCTGGGTAAAACGGTCTATCGGTAAATCCGTGAGGAAAAATTGATTAGAACGAAGTTCCACATTCACAGGCATCAAACCCACAATCTCTGAAATGAGCATCGGGAAAATAAACAGGCACAACACCGCATATGGCGTCCAGCGCGGAAACGGAATCTGCTCCAGTATCTTAACGAGGTTAGGGAATGCCTTCGGAGCAAAATTATTCACAACACCTGCCACAAAACAAAGGATGGCAAGCCCGGAAACATAGGTCCACAAGTCGGCTCCCTTAAACCCATTAATCATGGAAATATTCATGGCACACACAGCAGTCACCAACAAGGACCACGGCCACGCCTTTCTCATATCAAGGACCATCCACACGCAAGCAAACGGGATGGCATAAATAAGATAGCGTTCGTGCATGCCCGGCAACAGCAGGAAAAATGCAAACGCCTCCCATGTGGCCAGCTCAAATGTCCGACGAAGATTTTTCGCAAAAAGTGCACATTTCAAAACATAGGCGGATACAATAACGAAGAGGATTTTCCCAATCCACGCCGGAGAAAGCAAGATTCCTATCCCCTCTGGCGAAAGCCCAAAAAGCGGATTCACATCTCGGCTCGTATTGCCAACAAAGAACATCCAGATATTCGCCGCGTTGTATGTGGAGAATGGGTACTGCTCTGTCGTATTCAAATAGGCATGTGTCAGCAGGTTTGAAAGGTTTCCGGCAACAAGGAATGGTAAGAATACAAGCGCAATAGCCACCGCCATCAGTGGCAAGCCGCGCCACGACTGCCTGTAACGGCGCAGGAACATTCCACCGAATATCGGCAACAAAAGAATCATCTGGAACTTGGCTAACAATGCAAGTGCAAAGAACATTGAAGCATACTTGTACAGTCCCCGGAAATTAATACAGTACAGGGCCGCCATGCCAAAAATGCAGGGGAACAAATCTACCTGGCCCCATATAGGGCCATCCAACAGAAGCGCCGGATTAAGCGCCACAAAGGCCAATGCCAGGTGCGCAAATAAGTTCGGCAATCTAAAGCGCGCCACCAGGCGGCTCGCTATATCCACAAGCCCCACATGCCCAAAATACACGGGCCAAAGGCAAAAGAACTTGAGTAGGGCTCCCTTTTCAATAGGAATGTTGGCCAAGTTATGAACTTGCGCCACAACCCACAACCAAAAGACATAAAGCGGAGGGTAATTGCCGTTAAAGCGTTCTAGCCCGTCATTTGCCAGCTGCCGGACCCAATTCTCCCAATATCCTTGGTCGCCACCAAAAGCCGCCGCCTGCGTGCAAAACAGATTCGCAATCAGGCAAACAATTCCCCAAACCAGAAAATACTTGATGGCTCTATCCCTATTCACCAGAAACTCCAGGACGATTGAATATGTTTCTCAAAAGCAAGACCTTTTGGCATACAAAACCTATCCCTTTCCATAGGTAATCCAAAAGGACAGACACAATAAAAGTCATCGCAATGAGAACCAGGAGAGAGAGAATTGCGTACCTAGGCGCAGTAACAATCTTCGCCGGAATGCCAAAGTAATAGCAGAGGAAGGGATGAATAAGCCACATAGACGTACTTTGACGACCAAGCTGTCCAAAACCCCTTTTAAGAATCTTCACGCGGTTCAGCAAGTCCATAGTTGCAACTGTCAACACAGGGATATAGAAGATATCAAAAGCCTCACCTAATTGCGACTGCCGCAAGAAAATGACCACCACCCATGCCGCAATATCAGTTATCGGATTCAATATCCCGTTATTTTTTGCAGATTCACTCAACCGGGAAAGCAAGCCATTTCTCGCAACCACCGCGCCCATCCAAAAACAAGCAGCATAGGGCGCAACCTGGCAGAAGAAACTGACATACATATGGCTATTGCCAAGCATGCCAAGCACCTCCACCTTTTTCAAACTGGGGAAAACATTCACAAGCAGCAAAGAAACGACGATAACAATGAATATATTCATCCTGGCCGAATGCCTATCAATTATCGCCCTTATAAGCGGGAAAGAAATTAGCGCGAACGCATAGCTTATCAAGAACCACCATTCCCTATTGTATGTCGAGCTGAAACCCAAAAAATTCGAAATCAGCTCCCTAGTTGAAAAAACATCAAAACGGGTGTAAACGAAAGCATCAATACAATAAGGAACTTGCGAAGAGAAAAAAAGAAATCCTATCGGGATGAAAACGAGAAACACCTTCCAATAGATAAAGTAAAGTTTCTTGAGCCTTCCCAACAGGTCGTACTTTTGGCCATAGTAACGTTTATATATGCCATACCCGCCAAAGAAGAAGAACATGGGAACGCAAATTTTTCCAAAAAGACCAAAATACGTAGTTGACGGGACGTCGAATACAGTAAACAAACTTTTAAGTGAACCGCCTACAAGCCGAGTCGGGAAGTACCATAGATGGTGCATAAGCATGCAAATGATTGCAATACCCTTCATAACCCTGGTATCATCGGGACTCAAGAATCCGTCTATTGCATTCGGTCCTTTTTCCATATTCACTCTCATTCGGAAACCGATTAAGAATTATAGAAATGTTTTCAAGAAAGCACTTATACTTTTGACCCTTTTTTGTAAATTTCAACATAAACCATTTAAAACGAGGGCATCCGATGGCAGAAACAAAGGACAAGGATCACGCCATTGAACTTGTGAGAATTATTGCATGTCTGCTAGTGATTATGGCCCATAGCCAACTCGGAGTTGTAGAAAACAATTCCATTGTCAGCGGAAGGCTTGCCTTCTCCACGTTTATTGCCGATGACGTCCCCCTATTCCTATTGGTAACCGGATTCTTTTTCTTTAACAGAGTACATTCCGATTCCAGCATAATTCAGGCATTTCCATATAAGGCAAAATCGTTCCTTTCCCGCATATACATTCCGACTATAGTCTACATCCTGATTAGCATCCTATACCGTTACTTCACAGGAGCGCAATCTTCCATCGTGGATGCAGACTGGGACTACCTGGGAAGATTCCTCTTTAGACTAGCGCCCGGTGATCACCTATGGTACATCTGTACTTACATGTCATTTGTATTCTTTTTTCCAATGTTGGCATTCATTTGTCAAAACGATCCCCAAAAGAACAAATTGAGACGGGTACTGTTGGGCGTAGCCATCGCCGGAACCATCATTACCGATGTCCAATATTTCTTCAAAATGAATCTATTCGACATTGAAAAATTTCTTTGGGGGTATTGCACCATTTTCCTGATTATCGGGTACGAACTTTCGCTATTCTTGCCTAAATTCAAAGACCAAAAAAAGAAACTTTTTGCCATCGGAGTCGCCCTGTACCTGGCCGGATTCCTAATAAAATACGGATTGCAGGATTACATGTTTATCAAATATGGCTATGTCTCTAACCGCTTCCGCTGGCTACAGTGTACACCCTGCTTTATAACTGCAGCAGGAATATTCCTCTCTACCTACTCTATCGGTTCCCTGATAAAAAGAGGGGGTATTCCTTCCCGCATCATCAACTTTGTCGGGTCATGTACATTTGCAATCTATCTTTTCCACATGCTGGTCATTTCGGAAACAGGAGGTTGGCGAAACTTCTTCTTTATGAAATTTGGCCATGAAACAACCTTCTTTAGCACTTTCGCCTATTACCTTTCCTATGCATTCGCCGTCTTTGGCGTAGCACTAATTATTGCAGCGATCTTTAAGTACGCAATTGAAAAACCCATCGAACGATTGTTCAGACGGTGGCTAGTTCAGCGATAAAATGCTCCAACAAGCTTTATCATGCTCTCGTGATCCTTGACCGCCGTCATTTCACGGATGCTGTGCATACTAAGCATGGGTTCCCCGATATCTACCGTCGGGATTCCGAGACTTGCCGAAACGGAAGGACCTACCGTTGAACCGCAGGGCATGTCGTTGCGGGAAACAAAGACTTGGTACGGGATATTACTTTGTTCACAAAGCAGCTTGAATTGCGCGCTGGAATACACATCGCTGGCATATCTTTTTTGAGAATTGGTCTTTAGCACAACACCGCCGCCCAGAACGGGAGCATGGTTCGGCTCACTCTTATTCTCAAAGTTCGGGTGGCAGGCATGAGCCATGTCGATGGAAAGGGCGAATGAATCCTCAAGAACTGCCGGCAAAGGCTCCAGTACCGATCTCAAGAAGTTGCCGGCGGCACCTTCGCGGGTGGTAGAGCCTACTTCCTCATTGTTGAAGAAGGCCGCCACCTGGAAATCTCTTTCCGAAGGTTCCGCTGCTGCAAAAGCCTCCGCTATGGCATGGCAACTGCTCAGATTGTCAAGCCTTCCCGAGTAAATCCACTCGTCTTCAAAGCCCCCATTTTGCGCCGGCTGGGCATCGAACAGCTGGATATCGAAATCCAGGAGCCTTGCACCAGCAGGAAGTTCCGACCCCAGAGCCTCCACAAAACGCTCCTTTCCACCCACAGCCGTCCATAAGGCGTTCAAATCCGTCTGGGGATTCAGCTTCAGCCCGTCCTGGTTCACGTTCCTGTTCAGATGGACTGCCAACTGCGGAATGCGGAACAGCTTTTCGCCACGGATCAGCCTTGTCTGTACCTTGCCTTCCAGTTCATAGGCCAAGATACCTGCATAGCCCAGGTCCCTATCCAGCCAACTTGCAAAAATGGGGCTGCCATAGATTTCAGGATGGAGGGTACGCACACCAGCCGCAAATCCATCTGGATTGGGCGTAATTTTCAGCGTCGGGTAGTCCGTATGGGCAAGGGCAATCTTGAATCGGGAACCCGAATCCGCCTTTAATGGGGGCCGAACCGCAATCAGGGCGCCTCCTCGTTCGAATAACTGGGCATTTTTCCCTGCCCCTGCACAAAAAAAGGCCTTCAGATTCTCCACCGCATGGTACGGTGTAACCGATTTATTCAAAAATTCAAGGAAATCCATATACCAAAATTAGGTTTTGGATTCCATAAGCAAGGGGTCAGGCTCACCTGTTTCTATATTTTTTCGCATGAAGTTCAAGCCCATCAAGCAGATAAACTGGATGGAGATGTCCGGCCTTTTGGTCGGTATCTTCTTTACGGTTGCCGTAATGATATTCGGGCTTGTGCTCTATACGAAGCTTTTTACCAGCGGAATGATTGGCGTGGAGGAGTACAAGCTCCACAGTACCTTCGAAAAGGCCCTGGGTCTTAGGCCCGGCACCCGCGTGCAGATTAGCGGCGTGGACGTGGGGCAGATTTCGGACATGAAGATCGAGGGCGACGGCGTCTATATGGAATTCACCCTCCGGAAGCAGTTCCAGAACTGGATTACCGACAGCGCCCAGGTGTACGCCATCCGCGACCAGAACGTGATTTCGGCCCGTGTGGTCAACATCGAAGCCCATCGAGGAAAAGGCCGTGTCCTGGAAGACGGAGATTTCCTGCCCCCAGGCAAGGCCCAGGATATCGAAACGGTGCTGGAAACCGC
>CACZII010000058.1 GCA_902781185.1 Fibrobacter succinogenes | reverse complement strand
TTCAGGAATGCGGACTTCTTGTAACCGCTTAGGGCGAACCCTTGCAGTACGCGGTAAAGCCCGATTTGTTCTTCACGACTGATGTTCAGCAGGAACTTGCGGAACTTGAATTCAAAATTGTGGGTACTTCCGAACTGGAGGTAGCACTTGTTCTCGTAGGCCTTGAGGAAGGCCTTGGAAAGGTTCCCGCATTCCAGGCCCTGGTGCACGGTATTGGCACAATACCGTCCGGCCCTCATGGCCGCCGCGATGCCGCCTCCGGTGAGGGGGTTCGTGTGGTGGGCCGCATCGCCCACCAGGGCAAAACGGTCCAGAATGTAACTCTTGAGAGTACTGGAAACAGGTACCAGCCCGCCTACAACCTTGTTCACCTTGGAGCCGGGGAAAAGCTTGTCCAGCCATTCCTGGGTGGTTTCCAGGATGTTCTTCGGGTGGTTCCCGCCGAACAGGAATCCGGCACCGAAGTTGGTGACGTTCGATTTTTGCTTCGGAAAACTCCAGATGTAGCCATCGTTAATAAAGTCGTGGCCCTGCCAGAAAGTTAGGTAGTCAGGTTTGGTCAGCAAGCCTTCCACCTGGATGTCTACGCCGGTACAGGTCATGGTGGGCTTCTGGAGGCAGGCGAGTCCCACCTGCCTGCCGATACGGGCTTCTACGCCTTCTGCCGAAATGACCATCTTGGCCCGGACTTCGGAAACTTTTTCGTCATTACCGTAGCCTTGGACAATACGGACAGTGCGGTAGGCCTGGGGTTCCTTGCCCATTACTTCGCTGACGGATTCTGCTCGGGCAAGGGTCACCAGTTCCACGCCGTCGTTTTCGGCCAGGTGGGCAAGCCAGGGGTCAAACTTCTCGCGGTTCAGCATAAGACCCATGCCGGGCTTTGGAACCTCGATGTTCACGCCGGCAGGGCCGTAGATGTAAATGCCGTTGATGATGGTCTCGATACAGTCCTCGTCAATAGGGCCGTAGCTTTCCAGGTCAGAGAGGTTCGTGCTGGCTTCACCACAGCGCACCGGATAGCCGATCTTTTCGCGTTTTTCTAGAAGTAAAACAGACCGCCCGAATTTCGCCAGTTCACGGGCTGCTACGGAACCGCCGGGACCCGCGCCGATTACAACCACGTCATATTCTTCACGGAGCATCGGGAGCCTCCTCAAGCGTCAGCGCCCCTACAGGGCAAGCTTTGGTGCATAGACCGCACTTAGTACATTTTTCGTGGTTGATTTGAAGGTCCAGGTTGTACATGTCCAATGCCAAGGCAGGACACGTGCCGACACAGCCTGCGCATTCCAGGCATTTTTCTCTGTTATGGACCAGTCTTTTCATATTGTGAAATATACAAAATGTACAATACCAAAGCTATGGATCCCGTCGCCGTTGGCTCCAGGATGACGTAGATGGGTGTGAGCCTACGATTCCTGCTCGGAATCAGATTCTTGTTCGGGTTCGGGAGATTCCTCGGGCATTAGGCTTTCTGCCTTGGCCAGCATCCTTCTTGCCTGTACGGCCAGGATGTCTCCGTCGCCCAGTTCCAGAACCTTGTTGAGCCTTGCGATACCCTCTTCCAGATTCCAGTTCCTGTTTACCCGGATTTCTCCGATGTTATAGAGGGCGCGTCTTGCCAGGGTGACGTTGGTTTCCAGGGAAAGACCTTTTTCCAGAAGCACAAGCGCTGAATCCAGGCTGGTCTTGGACTTGGCCGTTTCGCCCCATTCCAGCCACTGGGCGCTGGGTACCTCTATGAATACGCTAGGGCTAGTCATCAGGTCGGCAAGTTTCTTGACGGCAGGAGCGTCAATGGGGTGTTCCTGTAGCAATGCGGTCAGTGCCTGGCTCAAGATGCGTTGTGCAGCTTCGTAGTGGGCCTTGTTGGCCTCGTCGAGGCCCTGGTCTATGAGGGCCCTGTTGTGAGCTTTACGTGTGGCCAAAAGATTTGATGCCGCATTTTTCTTGAGACGTTCCGCCAGGGCATCCGCCTGGTGTTCCTGAAGGGTCTTGAGCCTGCGGGGAATCTTGGACCCCGCTAATGCTCCAAGGCCAAAAGCTACAAGGCTTGCCGCTCCTACGGCTCCGAAAATTCCGCCATTCACAAACCAGTTTACCAGCACATCCAGGATAACGCCTGCCATGGCTACTGCTTTCGTAAGGGCGGAAATCTTGTCGTTGGATGGCGGGAAAGCCACGGCCCCAAGCATAAAGCAGAGGGCGACACTACAGCCCATGTAGCGTTCTACTGCATAGTGGTCAAAGAACGATGTAGATGTAAATCCAGAAACGAAAACGCCCCCCAATAGAATAAGTCCAAGTGCCATTCCAACAGCCGGAAGCACTCCCCACCGGTCAGAAAGCCTGTAGTAGGCGAAGCAGAAGAAACCAGCGAACAAAAGGAAACTCAGGATTCCCGGAAACAAGATCCAGCTGGTCAGAAGCCTGTCGTATTCAGCCTCTTCGGGTACAAAAGCTAGGCGGTAGCGGATATTCTTGTCGGTAAATTTCTTTATCCAGATGTTCTGTTCACGAATAAAGTCCCTTTCTTTGGGATAGTAGCCCTTCTCTTTGGTAAAGTCTTCCTTGCCGCCCTTGATTTCCCACCATTCCCGGAATTCCTTCTTCATTTCCTCGATGCGGTCTTCGATGACGAAGGTCCCGTTCTCTTTCAGGTAGCGGTCGCGGAACTGTTCGAATTCCTCGTTCCGGGTCTTTTCATCGGCCTTGAGCCCCACGGACTCGAACTGCTTTGCCCCTTCGGTCTCCCACCATTGTTCAAAGACTTTCTCAATGTTGGATTCCCGTTGCCTCTGCTTGATTTGCGGAGAAAGGGCGGTGACGGCGTTGAATATACCTATGGCGAGTACCAGACCCATAACGATGTAGTGGTGGATCTTGAGCCCTTTAAAGAAAGCCTTGATGTCTTCTAGCAAATCTTTCATTTATAAACCTACCGGTTGTATTCTCTAAGCTGGTTCCACAGGAAGTCCGTATTCACGTCGCGGTACCCGAGGGCGTTTACCCGCTCTCTCAGCTTGTGGGCAATCTCAAAGAGGTTCGGGCAATTCTGCATCCGTTCGAAACTGTCAAAGATAGTGAGCCTGTCGATCCATTCCGAAAGCTCTGGGAAGCGGGAATCGTGGAACTTGTTCTCGCGGCCCTTCTTCAGGTATTCCAGATAGCGGTCTGTAATGCGGTAACCGTCTTCGGTAAAGATGTCCATGGTCTTGGGGAACAACTTCTCGCCGGTCAGGTATTCGTGGACGATGATTCCGAAACTGAAGTAGTCTACAGACGGCGAAAGATTCTCGCCCATGATGGCCTGTTCTGGGGCGCTGTAGCAAGGTGTGAGTTGTCCGCCGTATTCGTTGACGGTCTCCCGCAACTTTGCCTGGGCGTAACCGAAATCGCAAATCAGAATCTTGTGGTTGTTCTTGTGCAGGGGATTTTGGCACAAGAGCAGGTTCTTGGGCTTCAAGTCCTTGTGGATGACTTGGTAGTAGTGCAACTGGCTGATAGTGTTGGCCAGGTAGGCAATCTGGGCGATGCGGTGGAGGATTTCATCGTCGCTCAGTTTTGTCTTGAACGTCTTGTCCAAGGAGCATCCCTTGATGAACTCCATCTTGAGGTAAGGGTGCCTGCCGGCGACGCCTCCGCCAAAACTCTGGACCACGCCCTCAATATTGGTTGCGCGGATCAGGTTGTTGATGCGGATTTCGTCCTGGAAGGCGCTTAGGAGCATGTTCAGGCGGTGGAGCCTGTTCTTGCCGGGTGTCGCCCAGAACTTACATATTTTTACGACAATCTCGCGCTCCCCGTAATGAGTGTTGTCGCTGGCGTGCTGTATCCAGAAATTGGCCCGGTAAAGGTTGTTGGTGCCCTCCAGGGTCAGGGGCTCCAAAAGCTCAATCTTTTCCATGGCTCCGTTATGGAGAAATTCCGGGTTCTGGTCGAACCACCTCTGGTATTCTTCCATGGTGTAATGCGGACGGAGTGCCAAGTTTCTCGACACCCTGTCCAAGGTCTCTGCCAGAATATTCCTGAGCATGCTTCAAATGTAGATAAAACAGTTCTGAGTTACTAGTTCTAAGTTACTAGAATGCTTTAATAAAAACTCTATTAATCATTAACTATTAACTAGTAACTATTAACTAGCCCGTAGGGCGTAACTGTGCCAAAGGCACTATTCCATCGTCTTTTCGAGAGCCTTGGTAATCACGTTGTAGGCGTCTTCCACCGTATCGCAGAAATGGAACAGCTTGATGTCGTCCTTGTCGATCATTCCTGTTTCGGCCAGGTAGTTCCAGTTGATGACCTTGTTCCAGTATTTGCTGCCGTAAATCACCACGGGCATACGGTCGCCGTATTTCTTGGTCTGGATAAGTGTGAGGATTTCGAACATCTCGTCCAGGGTGCCGAACCCGCCGGGGAACACCACCAGGGCCTTGGCCATCTTCATGAACCAGTACTTACGGATAAAGAAGTAGCGGAATTGCAGGTTCAGCTCGTCGTCGATATAGGGGTTGGGGTGTTGCTCGAAGGGGAGCCTGATGTTGAGCCCGACAGAAGAGGTTCCCACGTCGTTGGCGCCCCGGTTTCCTGCTTCCATGATACCCGGGCCGCCACCGGTCATGATGGCAAAGCCCTTATGCTGCTTGTTGGCCCAGCGGCCCAGTTTTGCACCCAGTTCGTGGGCGGCGTCATAGTATTCCGCTACGGCCTCTAGTTGTTTTAGGCGTGCAACCTCTTTCTTGTTCTTGCAACCTTTTAGGCGTTTTTTGATTTCGCTCATGGGCAGCGTACGGGCCGAACCGAAGAACACGATGGTGTTCTGGACGCCTTCCTGCTGGAAAATCTGGTTGGGAGCCATGAATTCGGCGATAATCCTAATGGGGCGACCAATTTCGCTATCGATAAAGTCCATGTTGTGGTAAATCATCTTGCCAGGAATCGTCGAAATAGCCTTTTTCTTCTTTGCAACCATGATAGTCTCCTTTGCTTATCTTTTCCTATGACAAAATACCTTAAGAATAGGCAAAAAGCAACAAAAAAACACTTTTTTTTGCTTTCATTTAAAAAATTCGTTATATTTAGAGTATGCTAGTAAAAATCTGGACAGACAGCTTTATTATCACCGGCGAAATCGACACCCTTCGTGACGAGCGCCTTACCGACTACATCCGCGAGAACAAGGACTTTATCGCCGTGACCCAGGTGAAGGTCAGCGACAAGAACGAAAAGGACTTGTTCCGTACCCACTTCTTGAACGTGAGCACCAGCCACATCGAGATTATTCTTCCGGCGGAGTAGGACTGTCCAGCCTAAATACTTCGCCTAGCTCGCTATCGCTCAGGTCCGTAAGCCAGGTTTCTCCTGCGCTCACCGTCATTTCGGCAATCGCCTTCTTGGTTTCCAGGAGGGCGTTAATTTTTTCTTCGAAGGTCCCCTTGGTAATGAATCGGTGGACCTGCACGTTCTTGGTCTGGCCGATACGGAAGGCCCGGTCGGTGGCTTGGGCCTCGATGGCGGGGTTCCACCACAGGTCGTAATGGATAACCTGGGAGGCGGCGGTGAGGTTCAGGCCAGTGCCTCCTGCTTTCAGCGAAAGGATTAGAATCTTGGATTCGGGATCTTGTTGGAAACTGTCCACCATCTCTTTGCGCTGATTCTGGGTGCAGCCCCCGTGGTAGAAGTTCACGGCGATTCCCAGTTCCTTCTCGATGGACTCCTGCAGCAGAAAACCCATTTCGGCAAACTGGGTGAAGATGAGGGCCTTTTCGCCCTGTTCCTGGATAGAGGTGAGCAGGTCCAATAGCAGCTGGAGCTTGCCGGAGGTCAGGGCCGTGCTGTTGGCGTCGGAATCTGCACCCTTTAGGAAGGTGGCGGGGTGGTTGCAGATTTGCTTTAGGGCGAGAATCATCTGTAAGATGATGCCCTTCCGCTTGAATAGCCCGTGGCTATCCTTGGAAATTTCGGCCAGCTGCTTTTCTTCTTCCAGTTCCGCCATGAATTTGTCCAGGGTGCGCTTGTACAGGGCCGCCTGATCCCGGGTCAGTTCGGCGTATTCGTCTTGGATAATCTTGTCGGGCAGGTCGCTGATGATGGACTTGTCCGTCTTGAGACGGCGGAGCATGAAGGGAGCGGTAATCTTTCTGAAGGTCTCGGCGGCCACCTTGTCGCCGTTCTTCTGGATAGGCGTCTCGTACTTTTCCCGGAATTCCTGGGCCGAAGGGAAAAAGCCCCGGTTTGCAAAGTCCATGATGGTCCAGAATTCCATAAGGCGGTTCTCTACGGGAGTGCCACTCATGGCAATCTTTACAGGAGCTACCATGCTACGCAGAAGCCTACTCTGGTCACTGTCTGCGTTCTTGATATTCTGGGCTTCGTCAATGACCACGGCATGCCAGGTCATGGCCTTCAGGGCTTCGAAATCCTTACGGAAGGTGGCGTAGGTAGTGAGCAATACGTCGGAATTGAACTTCTGCAAGTCCCGGTTCCCGCCGTGGTAGGCCGTAAAGGTGAGGGCAGGAGCGAACTTCTTGATTTCTACCTGCCAGTTGCACAGCAGGCCCGCGGGCATTACCACCAGGGCCTTGTTCTGTTGGAACTTGCCATCTTCCTTGATTTTCAGCAGGTAGGCGATGACCTGTAAGGTCTTTCCAAGACCCATGTCGTCGGCCAGTATGCAGCCGAAGCCGATTTCCAGGTTCTTGTACATCCAGGAGTAGCCCCGTTTCTGGTAGGGGCGGAGGGTGGCGTTCAGACCTTCCGGCAGCGGGATTTCGGTCTCGCCGCGCCAGGCGTCAATCTGGGCCTTGGTCTCCGGCGTAAGGGTGATGGGTACGCCGTCGCATTCTCCGGTGAGGGCGGCTTGCACCAGCTTGGACTGCTCCGCCTGTGCCGCCTCTTTCGGGGCTTCCACTTGCTTTTTGATTTCTTCAATATCCTGGGCCGAAATCTCGATGTACTCCGACTTGTATTTCAGCAGGCCGTCTGCCTTTTCGGCTAGCGCCAGGAATTCTTCCGGAGAAATATGCTCGTCGCCCAGGGCCACCTGCCAGTCGAAATCCAGCAGGTCTTTGGCGGCAAAGGCCCCGAAGCTCACGCTTCCTTGCAGACGCATCTTGGCCTTGGGCTTGCCGATGTGCAGAAGCTTTTCGGGAATCTCTGTGCGGATGCCCATGATTTCCAGTTTCTTCAGACTGTCCTGCAAGAACTGGAGCAGCTTGGCTCCCTGGAGGGTTACGGGATTCTCGCCTCGGGCGTCCAGGTAGGCCTCCAGGGGCTTGAAAAATTCCGCTACGCCATAGAGGATTTTCTGCAGCGCCACAAGTCTGGAATCGTTTGCCTGGAACAGGGCAGAAAGGGACTGTCCGTCTACGAAGACTTCTAGCGATACGTTGTCGCCAGATTCCCACGCTTTGAAGAGGATTTGGCTCCGCAGGTTGAAATGCCCGTATACGGAGAACCACTGCCGAATTTTTCCGGGAATGGCATGCCCGCTCTGGCCCAACTTTCCGGAGACTCCGTCAAAGAAGAAGGTAAGCAAGTTCCCATGGTTAGACTTAATGGGGCGCTTGTATTTTCTTGCAAAGCGGAGCAGTTCTCCCGTAAACAGGGAGAGTACGTGTTTTGCAGATTCAGAAATTTCCAGGTGCTCTTCGTCCTTGGCGGTAAAGGCGAAGGTGGCGGGGGCCTTTGCCTCTAGCTGGTCTACAAGGGTCTTGATTTCGGGGAGGAATGTGGTGGGGATCCAGCGTATCTGGGCGGTATCCTTCTGGACCCAGAAGATTTGCGGGTAGATGCAGCCCTTGCGTACCAGGTGGAACGCGACCTGTAGCATCAGGTGCAGGTAACGCACCGTGTAGTGGTGCCACGAGAAGTTCCCCGGCGAAATACAGCACAGGGCTCCCATGATGCCTGCTACCGCAAGCCCTGACTGGATGATGGTGCCGTCTTTCTCCTGCTGGAAAGTCCAGTGCCAACCAGGCTTGTGGAACATCTTCAGGTTCTCGCCTTCCATCAGGAAGGTCTTGAAGTTGTAGGCCCTAAAATGCTCCGTGAAGGTCTTGAAGTCTTCGTAGGCCCCCATGAACTTGACGCAGGATTCCATCTCGTCGGCAAAGCTCTTGCGGAAGTTTCCGGCGGGGCAGAAATCTGGGAAATTCGGCAACATGGCGGGCAAAATATGGGAATAGTCTTTCCAGCTCTTGAAATCGAAGTCGGGGAGCTGCGGGTGCGCCTCTGTCACCCGCTCGCCTGCCACGACCTGCACCAATGCGGATTCGGCGGGCACGTCCATTTCAAGAGCCTCTTCGACCATAGTGGGCCAAATATAGTAAGCACAATAATCTATCTTAGACCTAGAAGGGTTCCCGTATGCGTATTCTGCTGCTTGTATCGTGTGTCTGCCTCTTGTGGGCTTGCAGCGAAGATTCCGATTCGTCGGTATCTTTGAATGTGCCTGAGTTAGACTTGTCCTCGTCGGCAACAGCTGTGTCCTCTTCGCTAGCGGAAAAGCTTTCTTCTAATGCTGTAGAATCCTCTTCGTCCGATGCCGTGGAATCCTCTTCGTCTGATGTTGTTGGATCTTCTTCGTCCGATGCAGTTGAGTCGTCTTCTTCGGATGAGGCTCGGCCTATTTCGTCGTCGGTTGTTTTTGACTTTTACAG
>CACZII010000057.1 GCA_902781185.1 Fibrobacter succinogenes | reverse complement strand
ATGGCGGTATCCTGGTCCTGCTCGATTTCTATGACGGAAACGTTGGGGAAGGACTCGGTTGCGGTCGGCGCTTGCGATGTGGTTGGCTCGATTGCAGATGGCGCGATGGGCTGCTCGGCGACCGGCTTATCGACGATGTTGGGGGAGGCCTGCTCGTCCACTTTGGCCCTGTTCAGCGGGTGCTCCGGATTAGGAGCATCGCACCAGAGACAGCGCGGCATGTCGTCTTCGTATTTTTCGCCACATTTCTTACAGACAATCATGTAAGGCCTAGATAAAGATCAGACCCAGAATGCCTACGGCCCACACGTACCAGGCGAAATGCTGGAACTTGCCCTTCTGCACGAAGTTCATGAGCCACTTGAGAGCGATAATCCCGAAGATGAAGGATACCACCATGCCCACTAGGAGCTCGGGGGTAAAGCTGCCCGCGTCGACACACTTGGCGGCCTTCTCGGGAACCATCTGGGCGACTTTTTCCACATTCTGGCACTTAACCCACTTGATGACATCGAGGAGGGCGGCACCGCCTACGGCAGGAATGCTCATCAAAAAGCTGAATTCGCCGGCATACTTGCGGTTCACGCCCATGAACATCATGGCGCTGATGGTGGAACCGCTGCGGCTGATACCTGGGATGCAGGCGATGCCCTGTACCGTGCCGGTCACCAAGGCGCGCCACCAGTTCATCTTGACGCCTTCGTTTTCCGGATGCTTGGCGCCGGTGGGGCCCCACTGGGAAGTGAACAGCAAAAGACCGGTGAAGAGTTCGGCAACGCACACGGCACGGGGATTCTCGAACAGGCCTTCTAGCAGATCCTTAAAGCCAAGGCCAATCAGTGCTGTCGGGATGGAGGCGAGGATGATATAGCCCGCTTCCTTGAGCTGCTCAGGGTTACGGCGGAGGCAGCCCACGATGATGTCGGTAATCTTCTTGTGGAAAACCACGAAGATGGAAAGGAGGGTTCCGGCATGGAGCATGATATCGAAGAACATGCCCGCTTCGTTCATGCCTAGAAGTTCGTGGCCCAGCACGAGGTGGCCGGAGCTGGAAATGGGGAGGAATTCGGCGAGGCCCTGCAAAAGGCCGAGAATGATAGATTCAAACATGGGGAGAAATTTAGAAATAAAGCAATTTCTTGGAATTAATTATTGCTGTGGATAGTTATGCTGGTAGAACTAATGCGAAGTTTCTGTTGAATAAAGGGAGTAGGTAGGCATTGAAATAGTCAAGCCGACATAGGCTCCGTTGGAATTTTGATAGGCGCTGGTCCACTTTCTGTGGGCGATGCTGACCCAACCGATGTCTAGGTTCAAGAGGTCCCCAAGTGAGATATAACCTCCCAGCATGAGGGTCGGTCTATCCGGGTGGAAAAAGAAATGCCCCCTGGCACCAAATTCAACGTCTCTTCCGAACGCCATTTCCGCCATGGCTACTGGAGCGAAGTAAAAATCGAGCAACTTGTATATCGGCTCTGTCTCGTTGCTGTAGGCGTCTTTTTCTCTGTTTTTTTCTGATACCAGCCATGAAAGTGCTACGCCGGTACCAATTCCCAGAACCCCTGCCCTGCCATAGTAGCGTAGCTTGACCGTCATGGGCCAGGTGAACATTTCGGTGGAGTCGGGGTTGATGGTGCCTTCAAATTCCTCTTTCAATTCCTGGGAAGCACTTAAGAAGCTCATGACAAAACCGGTATTGAACTGAAAATAAAAGCCGTAATCCCGCACTTTGGGCCCTTCGTTAATATTGGTATTCTGGTCGGATGCGTAGTTTGAGACCGGTTTGCTTTCTTCATAGCTGTAATTGTAGGTCTGAACCTTGGTTGGCTTTTTGTATTTTCCCCAGACGATATGTCCTTCGAGTCCTTTCCTGATTTTTCGGTCGGAATAAATCTGCTTGCCGATGTATCGCTCCGAAGGCAACTCTAGGTACATGGCAGAATTGCTGTGGGTCGTCTGGAGCAAAAGGGTTCCCAATTTTACGTCTTCGTCTATGCTGTATATGAACAACTCCTTGCCGTTCAGCGTGTATGTGGCGGAGAAACCTTTCTTTAGATAAATGTCAAAGTCTTTTTTATTTGACGCGAGCTTGAATTCCAGGTATTCTCCCTCTGAATTGCTTTTCATTTTATCTATGAACAGTGGGGCAAGCTGGTTCCTGTCATTATTGCGGAACAAGACCTCTTGGCAGGCTTCGTACCACAAGGACACCTGCTGATTCCAGGCTCCGGACTTCTGAGGGTCCTTATCGACTTCAAAGTAATAGGCGACTTCTACGCCATCGGAAAGTGGCTCCGGTGAAGCCTGGCCCTCCATTTTTAGCCATTGCTCCGGGCTCCATCCGTGCAATGGCATGGCCTTGTAGCAAGTTTCTATGGCTTCGCGTTTGTCCTTGATGCTGGCGACAAGCCTTGTCCCGCTTAGGCGGATTTCTCCAGTAAGTTCCTGGTAATGGTTTTCGAATTCGGGGAGAGTTACCCTGTAAAAAGAATCGCAGTCGCTGTCCAGTTCTTCGGATAGGGAAATCTCGCTACAGCGGTCGTTCATTTCTTGGATTTCTTGGGCCTCGCTCCACAGGTCGGTGAGCTTTTGGCGTGTTCCGTAATCCAGATCCTCCCGGTCCCTGTAGGTTTGCAACTGCTTTAATTTCGACTGGATTTCTTCTTTTGAAATGGTTGAAAGAAGAATGGAGGGTTCTGCCATCGAAAGGATTGGGAGGCAGAGGACCATGGTCCCCATAAACTGGAAAATCTTTTGGCTTATCCATTTCATGGGCAAACCTCAAGAGTTTCGATACAGCTGCCCAGGTCCATCTTTTTCAGGGCGTTGGTCTGGGCTTCGTCTTTTGTCCTGCCGGCTCCAGTTCCGCTCCATTTGCATTCCCTGGTTCCCGAAGAAAGGGAAAGGCTGACCTTGTAGCTGGTGATGTTCTTCAGTGTACGTTCGGGGGTCGATTCGATACGGATGGTGACTGGTTTGGCATTCCTGTCTTGCACCACCTGGCCGAAGTGTTTTGAAATCTGGTCGGCTACGGCGGCGCAAGCCGACGGCCCTTGGTTGCAGGAAATGTCTAGCGGGCATGCAGGAGAAGATACCTGGTAGGGAACCTTGATTGCCGTGAGACCCGCGAGGTTGCGCTGGTTTGCAGAAATGGCCGGTTGGATAAGGACTTCGCCGGAACCGCGGGTTAGCTTGCTTGCTGGAATTTGGAAGGTGGCTGCACCTTGGGCATCGGTAGCGGCATTTGCAAGGGCTTTTCCGCTGTTTTCGATAAGGAGTGGAAAATTGGGGATAGGCCCCTTGGGACCTGCTACGGTCACGGTTAGGAGAAGGTTCGATTTCGGGCCGAGTTCTTGCGGGTTGCCTTCTTTTGATACGGAAATCTGGAGCTGCCGTATGGCTAGCGTCAGTGCCTGCTGTATGGCGGCGGATTCCGTCTTGAGCCGCATGGAGTTGTCCAGAGGTGTGTATAAGGACATTTCCTCCAGGATGGGCTCCTGGGATTTTACGATTCCGGGAATTGTGGAGAGCAGCCTGTCCGTTTCGACAAAACGCAGCTCTACAAGGGCTTGCTTTGCCTTGGCTTCCGTTTCGTTGATTGTGCGCTGGAGGGTTTCCAGCTTGAACCTGTACTTGGAAAGGAGTTCGTCCAGGTCCAGGGTGGCGATGGCTCCGAAACGCTTGCCGTCCTTGGGAAGAACCTGAATGCGGATGCCGTTTAGAAGCAAGTCTGATCTGGAAAAATTCAGGTTTTTGATTTTCTTTTCGATTTCGGAGTTACCGTTGTCAGAGGTTGCTTCGCTGTGGGTTACGCTTGTGGAGGCGTCAATATGTACAGAAATCTGCTTGGCTACCCCCGCACGTGCCGCCTCCGTAGCCGCCTCCTGGGATTCTTCGGAATAGCCGGTCCAGGAAATGACCCTGGCCGAAACGGCTATGGCAAAAGCGAAGAAAATGAGGAGGACTTTCGGAAACATGGGGAATGCCGGATTAGTTCAGTTCCAGAATGATAAGCTTGTTGACGATGTTGTTCTTCTTTGCCTGGGCAGAAGAGGAAACGGCGCTTTTGACGGCCGAATAGACGGCGTAGGCGTCCGGATAAACCTCGGGGTCTGCATAGACGATGATGTCTATAGTCCTTTCGGTTACGTTATTGACTCGAACCGACTTGAATGCGCTTCTCAGGGAAGATATGCTCAGGTCTTGCAGGTCTTCCAGTCCCGAACCCTGGAACCGTTCGCCAATCCGGAGGACCACCTTATACTGGACGCCTTTCTTGGCGTCTTCGTTCCAGTAAGAGAGGATTGTCTTTTCTAGGGCGGGGAGCGCCTTTTTGGCGGCAGAAATTACCAGGTAACGCTGCTTGTCCTTGCTGTTCCCGTGGTTCTGGACCATGCCGGTTTTGGAACCGAGCTGCCTGGCAGTGGAGGTTTCGTAGGCGGAAAGTTCGACATTCACCATGTCGTTCTTGATGGAACCGGAGAACTTGATGTAGACGTCGGCGCCGAGGGCAAGTCCTGCAATGTAGGACATGTCGTCGCCATTGCCAGAAATATCGCCTTGCATCTGGATCAGGTTGGACAGGTCTTCGGAGCCTTCCAGGGAGCGCACCTCGTAGCCCTTTTCGGTCAGGTACTCGTTAATACCTTCCATGACGGCCTTGGCAAAGGGATTGTTGGAAACGACCTCCATGGGGGAGGAACCTTTACCCGAGGCGGCGGGCAGGGCCATCAGTATGGGGCGAGAAACTCCGGAGTAGGCGGCGGTAGGGACCGAGGCTACAGACGGGGTGCTTGCCGCAGGGCTGGTTTCGGTGTCTAGCGCGCTGTATCCTGCCCGTGCCCTGGCGCGTTCCGCGTCGTGGGATGGGGGCGCAGAGGCGCAACCGGCTATGCCTAAAAGGGCTGCGGCAAAAATTATGTAGCGACAAAGTGGTTTCATTGTTCTTCCTTGCCTCTAATATAAGTTTTCTACGGACGAATTAAGCAAAAAAAGAGATTTCTACTGGATTTCTATACCTGTATCGCGTTCGATGACCGTCTCGCAGGCCGCCTTGAACGTTTCGGGAGTGGCGACGATGGTCACGGACTGCTTGGCACGGGTTATGCCTGTGTACAGGATTTGACGGTTCAGGAGCGGGTGTCCCAAGCGGGTTGGTAAGAACATCAGTACATGATCGTATTCGGAGCCTTGGGCCTTATGAATGGTCGAGGCGTATGCCGGCTCAAAAATGTCCTTCGGGAACAGGTATGTCGGATAAAAGACAAAGTCGTTGCCCTTTTTGAACATCACATAGCTTTCGCCGAACTTGTCGTAGCAGAGAACGCACGTGTCGCCGTTATAAAGCCGGAACGTTTTCTGGTTTTTGACCAGCATGAGCATTTTGCAGACCTTTTTTCCACGGTATTTTTCAAAGGTCAGCTTTTCTATGAACTGTTCCATATACCGGTTAATCGAATCGGTCCCGATAATCCCCTGCCTTTCGGCTGAAAGGATTTTTGAATACGTACAGATATTCCAGACTTTTTGGCGTAACTGAGATTCCGTATCTTGCGAGGAACATTCCTTTTTCGGGTCGATTTGACTTGCCAAGGTTGCAAAGTCGAGCATATATTGCTCGAACCATTTCTTTAGCAGACTATCAATTTCAGTGCGATTGATTTCGGGTGAGATAGCCAGCAACTGCACGGCATTTTGCGACGTTTCGCTCGACGCCCAAGAGGAGACTGGCTTGAAGGCGAATCGACTTTCCACACTTTTGAGCGAAGCCAATTGGCCAATTTCAGAATTCTTGTTGAACCTTCTAGAGATAGTCAACTTTACAGTAGAATCAACCTTTGCCCCAAGCAAATCGCCAAGCACGGCACCCGCATCAACGGGTGGCAATTGGTCGGCGTCGCCCAGCAAAAATAGTTTGGCACTTAGCGGAACCGCCTTCAAGAACGCTCCGAAAAGTGTGATATCGACCATGCTCGATTCATCAATCACAAAGACTGCGTTTTCGGGGAACGGGTTGTCCTCGTCATGGAAAAACTTGTTTTCGTTCGGCAAGTAACCCAGTAGGCGGTGAATTGTATAAGTTTCGGCCTTCGCAATTTTATCGTATACCGCAAAATTATTTTCAAATTCCTCGGAACAGACCAGGTTCATGGAATTTACGATGCTCTCTTTCATGCGGTCAGCGGCTTTGCCGCTGGGAGCCGCCAGATAAAGCGGATGCTCCAAAAGTTCCGGGTGCGAACAATAAAGTTCTCGCAGCAAGAAGAAAATAACAGTTGTTTTGCCGGTACCTGGACCGCCCGTAATAATCAGATTTTCGTAGACTCCGCGGAGAATCGCTTCGGCTTGAGCCTCTTCAAGATGCACGGGATTTCCGGCACTATCCTTTGTGAATGCGGCAACGCTTTCGATGTACTTGGTGACATTGCTCCTGTCAAATGGGCGCGCCACGAACAATTCACGTACTCTCTTTTCAACGACAAGCTTGGAATAGAAATATTTTGATGGATAAAGATGATTGTCCTTAAGCGTAAAAGGTTTTTTAAAGAACGATTTTTCAGAATCACCGGTCCCAATGATACCCTCGTAACCGCCGTCATTCATTTTAGCGACTGCATTACGGATCGATTCCATATAAGCGGGATTGCAAGGGACGGCAAAACTTTCGAGAGTGCTTAAAAGTCGCGATTCCAGCCTATTCAATTCAAGCGGGATTCGCGTATCGCCGCGGCCCTGCCTGCAAAGGAGTAACGAGAGCAAGTCTATCAAATGCGAATCGGCATCGGGACAAAATTCAGGAATTGCGTCAAGCAATCTCTTTTGCAAAAGAGTTACCGCGCCACATTCGACTAACGCATTCATCAAATTTTCGTTATTCTTGTCCATGGCTAGATAATCCCGTTGTAAAGATTGCTCAGTTCTTCGTAAGATTCAAACGTACTCGACATGATGCCCGAAGATTGCCCTTCGGCGCAGCCTCTAAAGAACACGTAATAGATACCGCCGAAATACTTTTCGAAAATCTGCTGTTCCGTCAAGTCCCCGTAAAAACCCTTGAGCCAGCGAATCAACACGTAAGAATAGAGAATCTGCTGGACATCATAATGCCTGAGCACCATGTGTTCTTTCATCGATTCATTCCCGTAATCGGCAAGTACGTCTGATTTCCAGTCAAGAATGCAATAGCGACCGTTCCGCACGAATAGAAGGTCCATAAAGCCTTTGCAATAGCGGTCCAGAAGTTCCGAGCCCTTCACGCCATCGAGCGCCATATGGAAGGGCAATTCACTCCGGCGATTTGCGAAGGAAACTTCCTTAAGATTGAATACCTCACTTTTCTTTTGCGAGCCTTCAACAACTTCCAAATAGCCATTCAGAGTGTGCCACACCATCTCAATGGTGCGCGCTATCCAATCTAGATGATGTTCAATATCCAGGTTTTCTTCGGTAAAGGAATTCTGGACCAACGTCAAAAGCGGAAGATGTTCCTGTGCTTTGGCGAGAGTTAACTTGCCCACCTCTTCAAAGTCCACCAATTCAAAAATCTTATGGATGGCGTTACCGAGTTCTGCACCGCGGGGGTAATTGTCTGCCATCGGTTGTGGGGCGCTATCTTGTTTTACCGGAGTGTTATCGACTTCGTCTTTTTGCAGGCGGCCTTCGTCCGTTTCTTGCTCCTGCGTACCGTGGGCAATTTGCGAGTACGAGGTAGAATGGGGGAACTTGCGCCATACTTCGAAAGACTTGAGAACCTGTGCTGTAGATTCCATGCTTGCCACCGAGACTGCATTATCGTCTTTTTGCATTTTTTTGAGGATTGACTGTACGTTTTTTTTGCGGTTGGCGAAATTCTTGTCCTGGAGATAATCGAAGAATGCCTTATTCTCTTTTTTATCGCAAAAGCCCGCAAGAATATCGACATACCAATCCATAGACTTGCAGCGGGCTCGCGTTTTTCCATTCTTGCTCGTCTTTTCTTTCGGGAACCACGGTAGAATCGTAAGGTGTGAAGCCCTAGTGAATGCGACATAGAAAAGCCTGCGCCATTCTTCTTCGGTTTCGTGCTGGCAGATTTCTTTTCCTTCTTGTTCAAAAGTCATTTCGCGGGACAGGCCACCCGACGGACTATTGTAAATATATGGTCCCGACGATCCTATATATCCACGTTCGCTGGCCACCGAAATCACCACCGGAAATTCAAGGCCCTTGGAGGCATGAATGGTCATGGTCTGCACCACATCCAGGTCCGTACCCTTTGCCACAATATTCGAATTTTCAAGAGCGTCTTCGCTACCGACGGCAAGGCCATCCAAATGGCGAATCAATTCTTCCAGCGAGGCGTTGGTGGTATACAAGTATTCGATGGAATAGTCGCCCACTTGCCGAATCTTGTTCAGGCTCTGGAGCTGTTCTGGGTCGTTGAGGCTTACGATATTGTAGGCGTCTCGATAAATTGATTCCTGCAGTTCCGCCCAGCGGCGCTGTTCGGCCAGGGCATGCCACTGCGTAAAGATGGAAATATATTGAGCTCCGTCTTCATCTAGTTTGAAGGCGTTGATATAATCCATATCCTTGCCAAAGAAATCGGTCATGAGTGCCGCATAAAGCAAGCTCCTGTTTCGGTCAGAATAATCGTCAGCATCGATTGCTCTGAAAAGAGTGGTCCACTCGGCGCACTCGCGGCT
>CACZII010000056.1 GCA_902781185.1 Fibrobacter succinogenes | reverse complement strand
GGAAATTGGCAATGGAGCCTGCAAAGTCGGATACCGCCACACTCAGGTTCCCACCCTTTTCCTGGGCATCGAGTTTCACGGTCTGCATAGACGAAATCAAGAATTCCGTCAGTTCCCCCATGGTAGTTTCTAGCCGGAGCTCCTTGGGCACGGCCTGCACAAAGGAGAGGGCCTCCAGATGCTCGTCGTAGGTACGGGCCATCTTCTCCAGCTGAATCATGTCCGCTTCCATCTTGCGGTAGTCACGATCCAGCATGTCCAGAGGGAATCCTTGGACTTCATCTGTACCTTAACCTGGTCCAAGTCCAGCAGAATCTTGGAAGCAAGTTGGTCCAAGTCCACCGTTACCGTAGACTGGAACAGGCCATTGCTCTTGGGACCCGGAACAATCTTGGCCCCCTTCACCAGCACATTCGTAGAGACGGACTTCTTGCTATCCGTGGTTTTCTCGATGGAACCGTCGGCCTTTTCCGACAGGCGAGTTTCCATCTTGGAATCCACCTTGGCCCCTATCTGCATGGCAACCCCTTCTAGCGCCTTCTTGTCGGCATCCTTCTGGGACACATTAGAAGTAGCAGTATAGGTGACCATATTGGCTGCAAGGGAAAAAGACGCCGTCAGCATTACGCAAAAAAGAACTTTCATCATATTCATGTATTCAAACCTCATTATAATCATCCATTGAACGTCATCCTCGACCGAAGGGAGGGGATCCATACATTTTATTCAACGTTGATATAAAACTTATGGATCCCGTCGGGGTTTCACCCCTCCAGGATGACGTTGAGCCCCCTACTGGATTTCCATGATAATCAGCTTCTTGGTGATGTTCTGCTTGCGGACCTTGGCAAGGCCCTCCAGAGCCTCCACGAAGGCTCCATAGACCATCTGGGCGTCCTCGTACTTGTCCGGGTCCACATAGACCATCAGGTCGTAGGTGTTCCGACTCATAGAGACCACCTGCATCTTATTGAACTGCTTGCGTATCTTTATAGAGACAATGTTTGAAATTTCTTCGGCCTGATCATCGGTGAATTCACCAGTCAAGTGGGCCACCACCTTATACTGCACGCCCTTTTCAAGTTCGGCAGCCAGGCGGTCACGGACCTTATTTTCCAAATTCACAATGGCCGTTTCCATGGCACGCTGCACCAGGGCCCGCTGAGACTCGTCCCCTTTGTTTGGCAAGCGTACCGATTCGCTAGCCAACAAATTGGCCGTAGAGGCCTCGCTGGCATTCAAGTCGATAACAATGTCATTTTCTTGAATGCTTCCCGCATAAGTGATATTGATGTCTGCACCCACAGAAAGGCCCGCCACATAGGAAAGGTCCTCGTCGTTTCCGGCGATGTCATTCTGGAGTTGCACCACCTCGTCCAACTGGGCTTGACTCTCCAAACTCACCACGGTATAACCGCGGTTGGTCAGGTAGGCGTTAATCACCTCCATGGCAGTCTTTGCCAGAGGGTTACGGCGAATCACGTCGATGGATCCCGCCATCTTGCCGGATATGGCCGGGGAAACAAGCACCGTGGGCGTCATCTTGAAGGTTGCGTTAGAAACCTGAATAGAAGGCGCAGCCGCAGGTTCCGGCGCAGCCACCTCAGCAGAAGCCGAAGACTTCGGGTAGTTTGCAGCCTCCTGATTCAAGTCGGCATAGCCCTGCTTAGCGCGAGCGCGGGCCGGGTCGTTATCCGGAGGAGGAGCGCTGGCACAACCGGCTAAAAGTGCTGCAGAAAGAGAGATGTACAATAGCTTTTTCATGTTTCGTTCCTTCTATTTAAAACTAGATGGCGGCTCGGGGGCCGCCATGACGAGGCGGGTTATTCGTGCTTTAACTCCCCACTTTGTTTCAAGCGCTCGTACTCCTGGTCAGGCGGCACAATGGAATTTCTGGCCTTTCCACCGGGGTGGTTAGCCACCATGCAGTAGACCTCATAGGTCTTTTTAGCCCGGAAGTTCTTGCCGTTCTTGAGGGTCGCCACCACTTCGAAATCCGCAATCTTGTTACGCTCGATAGACACGGGCACCTCATAGGCAAGGCTCGTGAGGTCGTTTACATCAAATGTCTTGAAAGGCTTGCCATTGCGCAGCACCACCAGAGACTTGAGCTGTCCCAAGTCACCCGCCGTAATTCCTGCAAGGTTAAACTTCAGGTTGGTATTAAGCTCCGTGGCGGGCAGGTCCAGATGAACCCTTTCGTTGCGCCCCCCACCGATCTTCACGCTGAGCTTCAGGTTGGCCGCAGCATCTTCAGCAGACTTCGTTTCGGCAGACTTGGCCGCCGTTGTATCAGCTGCAGGCTCCGCCTCACCCAACGCCGGCATAGGAGCATATTCTGTGACCCACATGTAGCATGGCAGTTCCACATCGCCGTCGCTACAGCCCACCAGGAACCTCTTGGTACCAAAAGCAGAATCGCCCCAGGTGAGGGTCTTCTGGTAAATGCCGCTTTCGGGAACGGTATCCCGCTCGCCCCATACTGTGACGATGGTACCTGGGGTCACTCGGGCCTGGAGCATCACGCTAGGCACATACAGACTGTCGGATATGCTTACAGCCTTGAACTGCAAATTCTTCTCGAAGTTTCTCTGGCGCTCGCCATAGGACTTGTCGAAGGTATTCATGGACTTTTCCAGAATTTCCGTGTTCAGAGCGGCACCGCCATCTTCGGCCTTGGCGATGGAGTCGATAGCGGCAGCAAGGGCTTCCGTACCCGAAGATTCCAGCTTCAACACCTTGGAATCCCCCTGGTCATCCACAAGTACAGTCTGGTTCTTGACGATGGTGGTGGATTTTCCCTTGGGCGTGGATACCTCCACCTTACCCTCTTTCAGAGAGGCCACCGTCTTGCCCTGAACCTCTCCCACAAAGCCAGCGGTACCACGGATAGCCACCGTAGCTGTACCAGTCTTGAAATAGATTTCCGACTGTTGTTGTTTCTGTATATCGAAATGCACCTTGCCCGAATGGATGTCCAGGAAAATGAGCTTTTTCACATTGTCCTGGAGTTCCGCCTGAAAGGTGACATTGGAACTCTCGGGAACCCTGAGAGCCGAACCGTCGGTCATGTTCACAATCAGTTCGGATTCCAGAGCTGTACGCACATGGTCGTTCTCCACCACGGTCTTGCCAACCCTGAGTTGCGTCCAGGAATCAGCCTTTTCACGTTCCACCGTACCCACGACACTGCGGACTTTTGCCTTCAAGAGGGCGTTCTCGGGAACGGCCTCTTCTACAGGAGCGCTGGCCGTCTCTTCCTTAGGAGTAGGCTTCGGAGCCTCTTCGTCTTTACAGGCCGTAAGGGCAAGAGTTGCAAACACTAGGACAACTGTAAATCTAACCTTGAACATGAAACTCCTTAATTATTACTCAACGTATAATTCTTGACACAACGAACAGGGAGACCATAGGATTTTTCATTTTTAAAACCGCTACTCAAACCAGCCACCCCTAAAGACAATCCCGCCGTTTCAGCAAACTTTCCAGACATTTCCTGCTGATTGGCACTCCACCACCATATACTGAAACTTTCATTATACCAAACAGCTTCATCCTTATCCATGTCCATATTGGTACATTCGCCACCGACATACAGAGCCGAAAAGCCCGACATGTTATTCCCCATCAAATACGTACTTTGATCAGGAGCAACCAAAGATTTTACCTCTCCCTGTGGATATACCTCAGCAATAAATTTTTGCAAATTATTCCATTCATCAATTGAAGGAATATGCCAGCCATTGGGGCAAGCTCCTTGAGTGTTTGCGGGCACAGAAGCATCACTACGATTATACTTGTCATCCATATTCAGCGCCGCCGCCCAAGTGTAAAATCTGCCTCCCTTTGCACAGTTTTCTTCTTTGCCAAGATAGCAGGTGTTATGGCCTATTACATAGGGGAAATCGGCATTACCCGCAAAATTCAAATTTTGCGCCATCCACACCATCGGTTCGCCCATCCTGTTGCCAAAGCGTTTAAGTTTCTCATCACTTGACAACGTAAAATCAAAACCAATTGTCTTATACTCTTGATTGTCTCGATCATCTATAAGGCTGCCATAATTTTCATTACAACTGGCTTCATAAGAGACTCCTGTATAATAATTACTTGGCTTACACTGAACATAGTTGGAGATAGTCATGGGTTCATCGTAAATTAGCGCAACATTCCATTTCCCATGTTTACATACATAAGAGCTTCCAAAGTCGTCTTCTGCATAATAAAATTCTATTTCTTTCGTACAGGCAAATTGGAATCTTTCCTCTTCTGCTGTTGCGGCACGCCAGAAGCCCCCATCGCATATAAAGTCTGAATTTTTCAGAACACTTCCCTTTTTCATTGTACCACTAGGACAAGCCAGATTGTAAATAGTGCCGTTGTCTTCAAAAGTATTTTCCGCCACTTCATGGTCATCTTTTACCCAGCGCTGTTCCGTCTCAACCCTATGTTCATCTTCGCTATCCATATAATCACCATTTCCAGGCTTATAGAACTGGAATCCCGTATACCATCCATAATCCACATAAAAGGAATCACGCCTGCAGGAATAATACTCATCCGTGTAATCGGTAACGTAATGAATAACTTCTCCTACATTGGGATTCGTGCAGCCTTTGTTCAACATGCCTTCAAAATCCCAGCCCACACGCCAGAAACCAAGATTCTGCTCAAACACGTAAACATTAGTGGTGTAATCGCCACGGCGAACTGTTCCATCAGGGGCATCTGATTCATACTTTCGGGTATCCGCATAGTAGGCACTGCACCCAGACCACTGCCGATTTTTGCAAACCACATAGGGGAAATATTCATCTCCTATTTTTTCATATTTGTTCAGCTTTACACTCGCTGCAGAATCGGCCTCTACCGTCTCGGTGCAGACGCCATAGTATTCCTCCAAATCAGTCATTTCCCGCCAGCGTTCTTGAGGGCCATCATAGACATATTTCTTGGTCCCCGTCACATCGCCAGCCTTGATTTGGGCATCGGCACCCGGTTTCCAGCCGTAGGTATCCTTTTCCAAATCCGTAGCCCTGCGCCACATATAGCCCACTTTTGCAGAATCAACGCAGACGTACCGGTTCTTTGATTTGGCAAGACGTTTCGCACCTGCCGCCATCAGCGTATCAACATTATCCTTATCGCAAGCCGGAAGGCCATACTCCTTGGTCCAGAAAGCACGAACGTACTTTTCAAAATTCGGCACCATGGCCGACAGACCCCAGCTTTCCACATTGGCGCGGATCGTGTCAAGTTTGCCGGTTACATCCGCCTCTTCTGCCCAATCCGCAATGGAATCACGCACCTTGGCATTGTCCCAAGTACCATCTTTTTCCATATCGGTAGCGACATTGGTCAATAATTCGGTCAACTGGGATACATTTCTGTCTCCCTGGAACATCACCGAGAAAGCTAGTAAGGCGGCATCCCCATCACTAGAGCCAGCAATGTTCAGGTCTTCGGAACTAAAGAATCCCTTAGAATTGATATTCAGCAGATTAAAGATTTCCTTTTCGGCAGAATCCTTTGCTGCAAACACCTTCATCTTCTTTTCTTTTACCAGGTGTACAACACGGTGGTATTCCAAATGGGTCAGCAGGTTGATATTCACAATACCGCCATCGCGTTTGCTCACATCGGTTATAGCATAAAGGGTCAAGGGGGCTTCGGAGTTTTTACCCGTGACCTCATTCCTGTAGTAGCCCTCGGCGTGGAGTTCCACATACTGGCTCACCATCATACGGGCGTTCAATTTGAACTGGCCGTCGTCACTCTGAATCTTGGATTCGAAAGTATTTCCCGTCTGGTTCAAGTTGCGTCCGCTTTCCAGTTCAATGACCGTCACCTTGGAGCCGTTGATAAAAGGCCCTTTTTGGGAATAACCGCTGACTCCTTCCAAAGAGGTTGCCACCTTTTCGGAGTCAAGAACGACGATACCGTTTTCCGAACTATCAGGATGGGCGGCATTAGACCCACCCTGGCCATTGGCACCGTTTTTACCGTTGAGAACCACGCCTACGGAATCACCACCACAAATAATTTTCACGCCACTGCTATCGGTAAGGGGCTCAGTGGTGCAGCCGCTAGCCCGTTCCATGGTAGCAAACCACTTTTCATCGGCACACACGCGGATAATACCTTCGGACTTGACGAATAACTGCTCACCCTCATTGGCGGTCGTACAAGGCGGAAGATCCTCTACCGTAGAGTATACCGTTAGGTTGTTGCCATTGACATCATCACCAACAGAGGAGTCGCTACAGGCAACCACCGCTAGAAGTAGGAATGTCAGGCCAAGCCACCGCTCCATATCAACAACCTTTTCGATCTTCTCAATTGCCTTGACTAGAATTCTCTACACAGCGGACAAAGCCGTAAGAAGACTTTTGTTCGCCTGTGTAGGCGCCGGATTGTGTTGTAGTAATCACAAGTCCTTGGGTTCCTGTTGCGTATTGTTCATCAGAACTAATAAAGTATATCCTGGTAGGATTAGAGCAAGATCCTATGGCGGAAAAACCCGTACTGTTGGAAATTTCTCCATATCGACTAATCGACGATGATGGGACATTTTGCCAGCCTGGCTGATTCTGTGCAACCAGGGAATAAGAATAAAAATCACCAACAGCCGTAATCAGCTGTTGAAATTCTTCAATACTAGGTATATGCCATCCGTTGGGGCAGATTCCTTGATGATTATCCCCAACTAGACTTCCGGCAGCTATAGACTCATACGAATCTGAAATATTCATCGCCGCAGTCCATTTATAGTTTCGCCCTTCTTTATTACAATTAGAGGGATCGTTCTTATAACATCCACTATTTGAGCTGCTTATGAAATAATCATCATCGCCGGCAAAATTAAGGTTTTGAGCCATCCATCTTTTGCCCCCAATGGTAACCGTCTTGTAGTTTTTTCCATCCCGGGCATCATTAAGAGTCCCGTATTCATAAGTAGAATTGAGATATTTGGCGGGAAAAGCATCTTCATCAAAATCGCAATAATTAGCGTCACGCCACGCCCCATTTTCGCATATATGGTCCCCAACCCTGTAGGAATCCATTTTTGCCGTACACGCACCATATTGCTTCTCATCTTCCGTTGCCATACGCCAAAAATCTTCTTCGCAAACAAAAACAGATGTCGTAGAAACAAGACCATTCACCACATTGCCTTCATCATCACAATCTATGCCATAAGTATTCGCCCCCACGGTAGCATCTATTTTAGACCAACGATAAAGCGTCTGAACATTGTGGCCAGCATCTGTCATCCCTCCCTTGGGGCGATTGTAATTGTTCATCAGCGTCGGAGATGCAGCTTGTTTGCAAGCATAGTAGGTATAAGAGCCATCGGTTCCAAGCAGCCGTTCTACTTTGGCATAATTTGCGACAAGGCATGCCATACCAAGAGAATCTTCTAATTCCCAACCATACCGCCAGAAGGGAACGGTTTCAACATGAACAAAGGACGTATCGTATACATACACTATTGAAGAATAAGCGCCCCTCCGAACCGTTCCATTTTCAGGAATTTCCCAGTGGCGCGTATCCACATAGTAAGCATCATGCCCCACCCATTGACGATTTTCACAAACATAATATGGATACGTTGCTTCGCCTGTAGCGGAAATGGATCCATGTCCCTCGCGAACACTATTAACAGGATCAGCCTCTACGGTAGCAGTACACATCCCGTATTCCACCTCTTTAGGCGTTGGCGTGCGCCAACGGCCTTCTTCAGTGTCGTAGACATACTGGGCACCAGACGCTCCTGTTCTAAAAGTACCGTCATCCGCAGTCAACCATCCATTTACATCTTTTTCGTATGTTGTCGCCTTACGCCAGATATAACCGACGTCCGCAGAATCCAGGCATATATAGTCCGTATTATAGCTGGTAGCTATAGTTCCCACTAAACCGGCTTTACAGGGTTCTAACTTGAAAAAATCTTGCCAAAAACGGCGAATGAACGACTTGAAATCGGGAACTTTAGACGATATATTCCATTTTTTTACGTGTTCTTCGACAGAGTCCAAAACCCCACCCAAGTCTGCCTCGGCGGCCCATTCTGCAATTTCTTTTTTAGTCTTGGCATCGTCCCAAGTTCCGTCCTCTTCCATATCTTCGGAAATATTGGCCAATAGTTCCATCAACTGTGCTACGCTACGGTCTCCCTGAAGCAATACTGACAACGCCAAAAGGGCGGCATCCCCTTCACCAGAGCCCGCAATATCCAGATTCTCGGAGTTTGCAAAATTTCGGGAATCAACACCAATCAAGTTAAACACTTCTTTTTTTGCAGAATCCTTTGCTGCAAAAAATTTCATCTTCTTTTCTTTCACCAAATAAATGACACGATGGTATTCCAAATGGGTCAGCAAGTTGATATTCACCAACCCACCTTCACGCTTACTTACATCGGTCAAGGCATATAGAGTCAAGGGAGCCTCGGAATTTTTACCCGTGACCTCGTTTCTGTAATAGCCCTCAGCATGGAGTTCCACATACTGGCTCACCATGGTTCGGGCGTTTAGGTGGAAATGCCCGCTATCATTCTTAATTTCGGACTTGAAGGTGTATCCCGTCTGGTACAGGGTACGACCACTTTCCAACTCAAGCACATTCACCTTGGATCCGTTGAGAAACGGCCCCTTCTGAGAAAAACCGTTGACCCCTTCCAAGGTGGTGGCCACCTTTTCGGAATCTAACACGACGGCAGTATCGTTGCCGCCATTAATTACATTGCCATTGGATCCATTCTTGCCGTTAGTTCCATTAGTACCGTTTTTACCGTTCAGCACCACGCCCACAGAATCGCCATTGCAGACAATTTTCACCCCACTTTTATCGGAAAGTTCTTCCGTGGAACAGTTTGTAGCCTGCGAGATTGTGGCAAACCATTTTTCGTCAGCACACACACGGATAATACCCTCGGACTTAACGAACAACTGTTCGCCCTCGTTAGCCACCGTACAAGGCGGAAG
>CACZII010000055.1 GCA_902781185.1 Fibrobacter succinogenes | reverse complement strand
AAAGCCTTCCCCTCGCTTCTGCCTCTTGTCATCCCCGCCCCGTATCCGGTACGGGATAAACTCCGGCGGGGATCTCCAAGCGGCTCCAGCTACCCCTTCACCTAGGGGGCACCCCTAAAACCCCGTGATGACATACACTAACCTCGCACTCGCAGAAGAAGAAAGCAAGCTAGAAGCGGCTCTTGAAGAGTCGCGCAACTTGCTGATTGAAGCTCCTACGGGCTCGGGCAAGTCCCTGTTCATCCCTTACTTTTTAAGCAAGCATTGCAAGGGCCGCGTGGTGGTGCTGCAACCCCGCCGTATCGCCGCTCTCGCCTTGGCGCAGTTTTCGGCGAAACTCCACAGCGAACCCTGCGGCAAGACCGTCGGTTACCAATTCCGGCAAGAAAGTTGCAAGAGTGCAGACACCCGAATTCTTTTCCAGACCTACGGAAACTTTCTGCAAGAGTTGTTACACGGCAAGCTGGACGCCGACTGGGTGGTCTTCGACGAATACCACGAGCGCAAAGCCGACATGGACTTGCTATTTGCGTATTTTAAGGCCAGGAGATCCCCGATCGAGTCGGGGATGACAGCGACAAGAGTCGCTGTCATGTCGGCGGCGCTGAACCGCGACGAACTGGAAGCGGTTCTCGGCGTCAAGTGCCTAAGTCTAGGGCACCCGCTGTATCCCGTGCAGATTATCAACCAAGTTCCAGCCACGGGCACATCCCTCGTCTCGGGAGTAGGCCTTGACGCCGAAGTGGTGCGGGCGCTCAAGACGCTCTACCGCAACGGCATCTGGCAAACCACGCTGGTGTTCTTGCCGGGCAAGGCCGAAATCGCCCGCTGCCACAGCGCCGCCGCCGAAGCCTTGGGCAACAACTGCGCCGAATTCCTGGAGTTGTACGGAGGACAGGACCGTGAAACCCAGGACCGCATTTTCGAAGTCACAGAACGGCCTCGGGTCATTTTCACCACCAACATCGCCGAAACTTCTATCACAGTTCCAAACGTCACCGGCGTCGTCGACAGCGGAATCGAACGCGTAAGCCTCTACGACGACAGCGAGAAGGTGAATGTGCTCCGCACCATGCCCATCTCCATGCAGAACGCCATCCAGCGCAGCGGCCGTAGCGGCCGTACCCAGAATGGTTGCGCCATCCGGCTCTGGAGTGAGGAATCCGAAAAGCGGATGCCCAGGGGGATCGTGCCCGAGGTGCTGCAGATTGAACCGTCGGAACTTATTCTGCAAAAAGCTGCGTTGGAATCCGAGAGTGTATTACAACTCCCCACCCCAATTCCAGAGGCGCGGGAGCAGGTGGCCACCAAACTCCTAGAAGGTTTCGGTATGCTCCAAGATGGAGCCATTACACCTCTCGGGCTAAAGGCCATCCGCACGCCGGTATCCAGCATCCCGCTGGCCTTGCTGCTGGCTTCTGCCCAGAGCAAGGCGGAACTTCCGGACTTGTTGCTGGCCGCCCTCGCCTGGATTCACTCCGGTACGGAATTCCTGCAAAAGTCCAAGGTGGCCTACGACGTGATGACCCTTGCCGCCGACACGCTCTCCAAGGCGGCAAACGTCCCGAGGGAGGTGAGCTTTACGCTCAGGCAATTGAAGGAATATCGGGACGGAATAGCCAAAGATGACGTATCAACGTCATGGCGGGCCACGACCCGCCATCTAGATGGATGTCCCATCTAGATGGATGTCTACAACATCCGTGGCCGCAGCTCGGATATCAAAACACGCAAGTGTGTTTTGATACCACTCGCCTTGCACACTTTTCCGGCTCGGAGGCCGGAATGACGCATAAGTCAGAGGCCGGAATGACGACAAGCCCCAAACATCTCGTCACCCAAAGTCTCCTCAAGGCCTTCCCCGACAGGCTCGCCACACCCAGCGGTAACGCCTACAAGTTGCCCAACCAGAACATCATCCGCCTGCAGGTAGCCGAACCGCCCTACGCCATTCTGGCCCTTTCCATGCTGCGGGCCGGAGGCGGGAGCAAATCCGAGCTCAAGGTAAACCTGTACGCCGCCATCGACAAAGAACTGCTGGAAAGCGACGATACAAAGACGCGATACGAACTGCTGTGGCGCGGCGGGCAGGAACGTTTCATCGGCGTAGAGATCAGCGAAGCCGAAAATGCCGACGGGTCGACCACGGAACTTTCCCGGAAAGAAATCCTCACGCAAGAGGCATCGCCCAAGGTTCTCACCGAGCTAAAAAAACTCACCGTGGCCGCCTGGAAAGAAAAAATCGAGAAAGAAAACTGGAGTGGACGCTACCTTACGGAGGCCATGCAGACTCTGCTCGTCAAGATGCGCCTGGCCGCAAAGCTCTACCCCGAATACGGCCTGCCCGAATTCAACGACGAGGACATGGAACTGATTTTCGACGAGTTTGCCGACGGGAAGTTTTTGCTGCGGGACATCAACGAGGACCGTTTCAGGAACATCGTGGAGGATTATTTTGGAAAGTCCATGCTGGCGTGGCTTTCCAAGACCTTCCCCGACCACTTTGTGCTGCCAAACGGCAAACGGGCCCGTTACAGTTACCAAGCCGTAGCCGACGACGAACTTTCAGGGGGCAAATCCGTGCAGAGCGCCGAAGGCGTGCTGGTAGAAATTTCGGCTCGCATCGAGGACTTTATGCAGATGCGGGGCGAACACAAAATCGCCGACGGAAAACTGAAAGTCCGCTACGACATTCTGGCGCCAAACTTCCGCACCATACAGAAAACTTGGGACCTAACGGGATTCTGGCAGAACACCTACGCCGAGGTGCGCAAGGAACTACGAGGCCGTTATCCCAAGCACCCCTGGCCCGAGAAGGTTATCTAAATAAGGTTGATAACCTAGTCTTTGAGGCAACGGACAGAGTACCCCCAATTCCTAACGTAGCTGAACAGGTACGCCCCGTCACCGTCGTAGTCCAATTGCATGAACCACGCTTCGCCGCCATCGCCCTCTGAAGAACTCCAAAAGCGCACGACGTCGCCCTCTCCGTCGTAATAATCCCCATCGCTCTTCCTGATGCCAGCAGGGAGCGCAGAGAAACCGAAGACGTCATCTCCGTTGCCATTATCAAGCCCGCCGCTGGTGGACTTCAGCTTCTTACCCGCAACATCATCACCGCCAACAGCGCCAATTAAGGCATAAAATTCACTCATGCTGGGCAAGTGCCAGCCTGCAGGGCAGGCGGATTTTGCTACGTCCCATCCATACAGTCGGCCATACTTGACGCAATTGGCTTCATCATCCTTATAGCAATAGCTATTCTCTGTCTTATAGTTCAGGTTCTCTGCCATCCAAACCTGTTCACCAATTTTTACGGTCTTATATGACTTTCCATCGCGGGCATCCTTCAGAACATTTTCGTTGCTGGATTCTTTTGGTACGTTTTCACTACGGGAATCCTTCATCTCTTTTTCGTCGCACCCTGTGAGGGCTACGACCAACAAGCTCGTGAGAAAAATTGTCAAAGCCAGCCGTTTCATAAGGCCTCCTTGTAAGCGAATACACATAATATACATCCGTAATGAATCGTAATCTCTAAATTACATCCCAAATTTCAAGACCTTGATTAAATGTTATGCCCAACAGGTAAACTATATAGTGTAACATCCAGCCTTCATTAAATCCTTCCTGCGCTGTCTCTGCATTCATCTCAAGAACAGGCTCATGATGTCTCGTCATTTTTTTCAAACGAATCTCATCAATAAGATTAGCACAAATAAGTTCCGGACATAGGCCTACTTTTAATTTTTCACTACCACCATAAATCCGCTTAAATCTTCCATTACTCCATTCTATTTTAAAATTACCTGTTGCTGCCGTGTATATCTCTGAAACACCATGCATTTGTCCACTAGAATTCAAGGGAATATTTAGCCTTCCCATCACTTTTCCATCTTCCCTATAATCAACAACACGAATATTTTTTAATTGACCTGATGGTGTCCATTCTAATTCTTTTTTCTCAACATCATAAAGATATGACAAATCCTTAAAGCCCGTCACAAAGGATAGAATTCCAATGATGATATCAAATTCTATCTCTTTTAGCTTTATTTTTTTAGACGTAATAGAATATTTCCCTTTATCATCAACAGAAAGAACAATATTATTCGGGAAAAGATAAGTTGTTTTGTATTTTCCATCTTTTAAATAAATTGTTCTCACAAGAGTATCTGAATACGCATTTAAACAAAAGCCTTTACCACCTACAATTTTCCCTCCCTTTACAAGAATATTTTCTGTTCCGACGCATCTATATTTTAGGGAATCAAAAGAATCTAGAGAAAGATCTGTTTTTTCAATACATTCAATCATACCATTCTTTTCTGGGAAAGACCGTTCACCCTTCTCATAATCATAATAATCTCCTTTTGCAACAAAAGAACATGATGGCTTAATTTTTTCATAATTTTGATGCCACGCGATTACACGAGTCTTCATTTCATTTTTTTGTTCTTCTTCATCATCTCTTTTTGATCCGTTCTTTTGAGCAAGAGATAAAACTTTTTTTGCTTCGTTAACATATCTACCATTTGGGATAGACTGAATATATTCTTCCAAATCGATACACGCTTTATTTTCGGGAAAAACGCACTCTTCCTTTTTTATAGACTTCCACATCGGTTCATCAATCAGGATTTTAGCACTATCCAAATGTTTGCCTTCTTTAAATTTAATCGGATATACAAACAAAGGCTCACAACTTTCCAGTTTTTGTTCCTTGGCGCATTTTACGGAATAATTTCGCCAATAAATATTTTCCATAATAATATAAATGCTATCACGAAATTCTCCTTTCGGGAATTTTGCCAAATATTGTTCAAAATAGGAATCCGGTTTAAAAATGGCCTCTGGTTTTTTCACACTCTGCGAAACACCGTATCTATAGAGCAATTTTTCTAAATATGCTGGTATTTTTTTTGCCCACTTTCCATCTGGATAAAGCAACATATATTTTTTTAGCAACGATTTATCAGAAAGCGCGAGAAGCGTATCTTTTCTCGCTTCTTCTAGAGCCATCTTGGCTAAAGTAAGTTCAAATAAATAATTCGCTGAATCTACATAAGCACCTGCCGGGAACTGTTTAAGGTACTCTTTAATCAATGATTTTTCTGAAATCGCAACTTTTGGACTATCAAAGGCCTGCTTCCTTGCGTTTTTCCACGTTAAATAGTCCCGTTGTTTCAAAGCATTTTCGCTAAATTCCTTCGCTTCAGACGAGCTCAAATTCATAGATGTACATTTAGACACCATTTCATTCAAATCACCAAAAGATGTTTTTTCAGTAATTTTGCAGTATTCTCCCGCACGAACCTTTCCCTCACTTATCAATCTAATTTCTTTTTTTACAGCATCTAAAAAAACAGGAAATAACTTATCAGAGAGTTCTTTACCTAGTGTATTAAGGTAATTAAAATATTCATCATATGTCATTCCATAAACAAATTCTAGCGACTTTATAACGCCCATATTACGCATATCATAATGCCAACCTTCGCTCTGTTTACTTATTATACGTTTGTTTACATTTTCCAGTTTTTTGTAAATATCTTTTGTGAAGTTTTGCGTATAACTAACTGTTTTATTTTTTTCTCCTTTCTTCGGTTGATACGGCTCCATTTTTACATCTTCTAAACACTGTCTTTCAAATTGAGCAACCTGTAATACAAGCGCAAAACTTGAATCAGTCATTCCAAATGCATGGGGTAAATTTTCTAGCTGCTTCCAAAGACGATTTTCCGTCATTCCGCAATTTTCCAAATGAAGCCGCCAACATCCAAACCTATCGCCTTGCTTTACACCCGTTCTTTTAATTGACGCCTCCAAGCAAGCGTCATAATCAAAGTCATCATATCGACCCAAAACAGGCCAACTCTTCATCTCTTTAGATTTCTGTCTAATAACATCATTGTACGAAATACCATTGTCATAATCAGCAAAAGAATAATCACAAAGGAAAAGTACAACCATAATAAAAAAAACTTTCAAACGATTCATAATCATCCACCATCTTTTTTAATATGTTAAACCATAATCTTTTACATAACAAGCATCTAATCAACAAAAATCACTAACGATTAGATTTCTGCATAGCAACATTGTTGGAACATATTCAACACTGTAAAATAACTTATAAACAAGGAAAAAGCACAAAAAAAATGCCAAAAGAATAAATTATCCGCAAGACATAGCGAAACACAGCCACTTATGCGAAGTTCTCTATCCTATTTCACCCTATACACCGTCAGGGTCTTGCTGTACTCGTAACCCACCACCAGCAAGGCCTGGCCGTAAACGGGGCTCTTGTCTGCCGGAATGAACAGCAGGCCTTCGGGGCCGCGGTCCTTGGGGTCGAAATACAAATCCACCAGCTTCGGGGTGGTACGCACACCCGCATCGACAGCGGTCAGGTCGAAGACGGCCACACCGCTGGAGCGTTCCAGACCCACAAAGGCGTAACGCTTGCCGTTCACCTCGCCCACTGTCACGTTTTCCGGTTCGCAGCCCTTCTTGGGGCTTCGGCTGTCCATCTTGACCTTGTCTTTCTTGGAATTCCAGTTGAAATAATCGGGAGCAAGCTTACCGAAGGCCTTTTCAAGTTCCTCGCCGCTGTCCCACAAAAGCCTGCCGCTCTCACCATCAAACAAACTAACAGAACGGGTTCCAAAGCCATAAACGTAGGGACACTTACCACCGGGAACCTCGTCGGGCCCTTGGTCGCAACGTTCCAGCAAGCTCACCGTAAACTTTTTGAGGTGTGGCGCCACGTCTTCATTGAACACGGTTCGGTCCAAGCGCTCATCAGCCAGCAAGTCTGTCACCGTTCCTTCGTCGGTCCAGGCCTTATAATCGTTTACAGATGCACCCTCGTTGGCGGTGAGCACCAGAGTCTTACTACCTACGCTAAAAGACGCAATGCCATCGGGCTGACGGAGCCCGCGAATGGGATAATTCTTGATTTTGACCTTCTCGTCTTTCTTGACGTCCAGCCCGAAACCCGGCTTGGAATGGTCCACGTAACCCAGCGGGAAAACGTCCGCAATTTTTTCAGCGGCAATGTCCACCTTCGCCATGGCGTTGTTCTCTTGCAGGCTGACCCAGGCCCACTTGGAATCCTTGGAAACCGTGATGTACTCGGGTTCCAGCGACCGCACAAAGCCTTGCACGCCGGGGCTGCGCACACCCTTCTTGCGTAGCGCAAGGGAATCCAGCCCTCTGAAATCCAGGACCTTGGGCGTCAGCTTGTAATCGTTGAGGCTTGCTCCGTGTTCAACGGAAAGGATAGCCACGCCACCTTCGGGATCTTCGTTATAGTCCGCGCTGGGCGTGCCTTCGCAGGCCACGAGAATCTTGCTACCGTCGGGGGTAAAGGTCACCATGTCAGGCAGGTGGCAGAGCCTTTGGGCTGATGCCACGGGAATCAGTCCCTCGGCATAGCGGAACAGTTGCACTTGTCCAAGGCCATGGTCGGGTTCTGCCGTTATGGAAACAGCCACCAGGTCACCGTACACCGTCACGCTGGTAGCGGGGCCATCCAGCTGGAGGCGGCTCTCTACCTTGGGGTTCGCCTCGTCGGCAAAGCTCACCATTTCCACAAGCTTGTCGCCGCCCACCACGAAAAGCATTTTCTTCCCGGGCATATAGGCGGTAATTTCGGGAGCGGTCATCTGCAAGGTCGACATAGGCGTAAGCACGTTTCCCTTCTGGAAAACCTGTGCCGCCACCGTAGAGGCAAGAACCGTCGCTATCAGCAGGAGCCGCTTCACCTTGTCAACTCCCCTAGTCGAAAATCAGCCAGAAAAGGAGCATTCCCAGCGCAATCCCACCGAAGAAGGAGGAGCTGGTCATCATGGCGGCCTGACTCCGGGACTGATTCTCCTTTTCCTTGTTCTTCTCGTTCACGCCCACCGAAACGCTAAGCGCCTTGGCGCAGGTTTCGTTGCTCTTTTTCATGGTTTCGTAGCTCTTTTCCCAGTTCTCGCCCTTGGCCTTTTCCGAGTTGAGGGCAGCACGCAGGGAATCCTTCTCCACAGAGCAGGAACTATCCGCGATAGCCATCAGGCTATCCCTGTGGGCAAGCTCCGACTTAAATTCAGAGCAGGTTTCCTGGGGGGCGGACATTTCGGCAGCAGAATCTGCCGGGGCAACTGCAGAATCAGCCGGGACGGCGGCAGGTGCAACAGATGCCGCAACGACGCAAAACAAAAGGGCAAAAAGAATCTTGTTCATGGTGTATAATATAACTAGTTGTTCAAAGAAATTAGTTCGCTATCAGCCACCCGCCAGTTTGACGGTATAGCCCTTCTTTTCCAGTTCGGCCTTTAACACGTTGCGCTTGTCGCCCTGGATGGTGACGGTAAAGTCTTTCACGGAGCCGCCCACCCCGCATTTCTGCTTCAGGGTGCGAGCCAGTTCCTTCAGGTCGGCCTCATCCAGCGGGATTCCCGTGATGACGCTTTCCATTTTGCCGCCACCCAGGCGTTTTAGCTGTATGCGTACCACGCCGTCGCCTGCGGGGCGCTCGGCCTTGGGTTTTTCTTCTTTAACGCGGCCAACTCCGCTTGCAAAAACCAGCGTGGACCTATCTTCGATTGACATCTCCGCCTCCCCTGCCAAAGACAAACCCGAGAATCACGGCCACCACCACATAGAATAGCACCGCCGAGAGGAGCGCCACCAATTCGGATCCGCTCCACTTTTCCACCTGCACAAAAAGCAGCACGGAGCAGGGCATGGCCAATAGAAAGATGATTCCAGGAAGCTTTTGTTTCATATAAGGAACGTTAGTTAGAGAAATGTGTAATGTGAGATGTGAAGTGTGTAATTAATCATTCCTCATTACACATCCCACACTCCACATTATTTTAATTCCACCATTTCACTCTTGCCGTTGACCGTCACCTTGTACTTGCCGGGGTAACCGCGGAACTTTACGTTGCCATCAGCGTCAGCCTTGAACGTGCCGTTGGTGGTCCACACCTTGTGCCACAGGTCATAAATCAGCTTAGCAGCCGGCTTTTCGCGACCGTCCATGGCCACGATACCGCCGTTCTTGACCCAGTGGCGGCCATCCCAGAAGCCCCACAGCAAAATACCTTCCACCGCCGGGTGGCTAAAGGCAATGCGCAGAATCATCTCGTAGCGCTTGGCCTGTTCCTCTTCGCCAAAATACATACCCTTCTGCCAGTCGCCAAAGTCCAGTTCCGTAATCTTGATGGGGAGCCCCAAAGAACCGAGCCTATCCAGGCGGGCCTTGATAAAGGCCGGATTCAGCTGGCGGTCGCCAAAGTGGCACTGCACGCCGATGCCGTGCACAGGCACCTTACGGTCCAGCATGCCCTTGACCAAATCGTAGAAGCGTTCCGTTTCGCCGGCGGACACCACGTTGTATTCGTTGATGAACAGTCTAGCATCGGGGTCGGCACGGTGGGCCCACACGTGAGCACTGTCCAGCAAGTCCCAGCCGCACTTGTTAAAGATGTAGGGCTCGTGGAAAGCCTCGTTCCACACGTCGTATTCCTTGATGCGGCCCTTGTATTCCGAAACATCACGGGTAATGCGGTCCTTGATCTTGCCCGCGATTTCCTTACAGTTGCCCTGGTTGCCAAAGTGCTTGTCATAGCCGTACCCCTGGTGTCCCCAGATAAGCGTATGGGCGCGGAAGCCCCACTTGTAGGCATCCACGTAGTCCAGGTACTGCTTGAATTCGTCGCGGCGGATCTTCCCTTTCTTGGGCTCGTATTCCGGCCACTTGAACTGATTCTCGGGAACGCCGTACCAGAAATACTTGTTGGCAGTCTTGCGGTACCAGGTCTCGATACTGTCCTTGCTGGGGTAAAGTGCCAGAGCCGTACCGAAGGGGAACGCATGGCGCATCAGCTCCACCTTCACCTGGGCGCCGGGGGCCGCCTTGAGGGTAAAGTCTTTTTTGCGGAGGCTGTCGATACGGGCGGCAGAACCGTTGTACCAACTCATGTCGTCAAGGCCTTCCACCTTCTCGATGGTCACGTCGTCCATCTGCATCCAGCCCTTGGCAAGCCCCACATGGAAGGTGACGTTGTTCAGACCGTAGCCCTTTTCGTCAGCAAGGAAAACCATGGAGTAGGTTTTCCATTCGTTGGTGAGCAAGAAAGAGGCGCTTTCCTTTTGGCGGTAATCCGGAGGGCCGCCCTGCACAATGGCGTTAATGGGCATGTTGCCCTTGGCCTTGAAGGCAAGCGTATAGTAGGTGGAATCGGCAAGCCACTTGGGCGGCTGCAACTGCAGGCCCCAACTGGGGTTCGGAAGCTCGGTCACCGTGACCTTCACGCCTTCGCTGCCATCTACGCCAAGGCCTTTCTCGCCCAGCTTGGCTTCGTACTTGGCGGGGCCATCGGGGTTGTTCCAGACATACCAGCCACCATCGCCATAAGACAAGTCGCCGTTGTCCAGCACGTTTTGGGCCA
>CACZII010000054.1 GCA_902781185.1 Fibrobacter succinogenes | reverse complement strand
GGTTTCTGTAGGTATAGCAACGACCTGTCCGTCTTGTAACAGACGGGCAGCGTCATCGACACTTGTCCATGGAGGGTAGGGCACGGCTTATTCCGCAGCGGGTGCGGACTGTTCTTCGTCCTTGCGGCCGAAGGCGAACACCTGATCACAGGCAGAATTGAAACGTTTCCAGACCTTGTCGGATTCGCTGCGAGGAACGGCTCCAACCTCTTTCCAAAGGCGGCGCAAGTGCTTCACCTTGTTCATGGCACCACCGACAGTCTGTTCGTTCAGGTCCGTCAGCAGGTCTTCGGCCTGTTCGCACAGCAAAATCTTCTTCTGAAGGTTGTTCTGCCTAGCCTGTTCCTGGATATCCAGCTGGTCGCGCCTGCGGGTAAAGAAGTCGTCGCAGGTTTCGCGGAAGTTCTTCTGCAGTTCGGGTTCATCCATACCGCAAGATCCCAGCTCGCGCCATTCCTTCTGCAGGTCACGGACGGCGTCTGCTAGCTGATTGCTGCCGGCGCTTTCGGCAAACTGCTTGACTTTTTCGATCATCTCTTGCTTTTTGGCCTTGATGTCGGCGATTTGCTTCTTGATTTCTTCGTTCACCTGGGCATATTTGTCCACAAACTGGTTGACGAAATTTCCGAAGCGGCCGTTGATAGTTTCTATGGCTTCTTTCGGAACCATGCCGATTTCTTTCCATTCGGCTTCCAGACCCTTCACGGTGTCTACCAGTTCTTGGGTAATGTTTCCAAGATCCAGGGCCTCAAGCTTTGCACAGAGTTCTTCTTTCTTCTTCAGGTTCTCTTGCTTGGAGGCGTCCATCTCTTCGAAGTGGCCGCGCTTCTTTTCGAAGAAGGCGTCGCAGGCAGCGCGGAATCGGGCCCAGATTTCTTCGGACTTGCTCTTGGGCACGGGACCGATAGACTTCCAGGATTCCTGCAACTGCTTGAGCTTGCCGGCGGTGGCGTTCCAGTCGGTGGATTCCTTCAGGGATTCCGCTTCTTCGCAGAGCTTCAGCTTGCGCTCGTAGTTGTCTTCGCGGGTCTTGTCCTCTTGCTTCAGGATTTCCTTGTGCTTGGCGTAGAACTCGCCCGTAATCTTCTTGAAACGCTCCATCAGGGCAGTCAGGCTTTCTTTGGGAACCATGCCGATGTTCTTCCAGGATTCCTGGATTTCCTGCATGGCCTTGAACTTGTCCTTCCAGAAGACCTCGGCGTTGTTCAGCAGCTCTTCGGCCTTCTGGCACAGGGCTTCCTTCTCTTCCAGATTCTTTTGCCTCTGGGCCAGGCGTTCCTCGATAAAGGGAGCGCAGTTTTCCTTGATTTTCTCGAACAGGCCCTGGAATTTGTCCTTGAACTCGGCAAACTTGGTAGGCGAGATGGGGCCGATATTTTTCCACTTGTTAGAAAGGTTCTTGAGCTTGTCCAGAACATCCTGGCTACCGGGTTCATTGGCAAGGTTCTCCAGTTCTTCAAGGATGGAGGCCCTGTCGTTCTCGTTGTGCCAGGACTGCCATTGACGCATTTCTTGGAAACGTTCCGTGGCGGACTTGTATTCCAGCCACAAGTCGTGGTACTTGAATTTCTGTTCGCCTACGATGTCCTTCCATTCCTGGTAGGCATTTCTGAGCTTGAGGCTCAGTTCCTTGAAATCCTCGTTCTCGCTGAAGCCCTTGACGCGCTCGATGATGGCCTTGAGCTTTTCGGAATTCTTTTCGAAACGTTCCTGGGCCGAAGCGTTGAAGGCGGCAATCTTTTCGCCAAGCTTGTTGCGTAGGGTGTTGTATTCCTGCAGTTCCGGGTCGTCGCCTTCCAGCAGGGGAAGCTTTTCCCATTCCCGCACAATGCCGTGCAGGTGCTTGGAGGTGGTTTCCGATGTTTCGGTGTCGGAGAGAGCCTGGAGCTGATCCAGCAATTCGCGACGGCTGGATTCCTTTGCGTCGGCAGGGGCGTCTTCTTCGGCGGGAACATCCTTTTTCCGCAGGTCCTGGACCTTGAAGAAAATCTGGTTGAACTTGCGAATGGAATCGGGCGCCATTTTGGACTTATTTTCGTTCCATTCGTTAATAATCTGGTCGACGCGCTCTGCGTTTTCCAGGACCTTCTCGTTCTTGACATAGCCATCCAGCTCGTCGGCGGTTTCTTCCAGGTGGGCAACCAGGGCCTGCTTTTCGGCTTCGGCCTTTTCGGCGGCAATGCGGGCTGCATCGGCCTCGTCGCAGAACTTGTTGAAACTGGCGTAGATTCCGTCCAGGGTGGCCTGGGCAGGGCCCATTCCCAGCCTCTTGGCTTCTTCCATCAGTTCCTCGAACTGGCTCTTGACAGAAATGGGGTCCTTCTGGGCGGCCAGGTGGTGGGCCTGCTGGATAAGAGCTTCTCTCTTGCTCATGAGCAGCATCTGGGCGCGCTTTCCGCCGTCGGCGGCATCTTGCATGGCCTTGATCTTGTCGGAAGCGACCTTGCGCACGGAGGTGTGCTTTGAAGACTTGGCTACGTCTTGCAGTAAGGTTTCCGAAGAAAGTTTGCTTACGGCTTCCATGGCAACCTTCTCGACAGAATCCTTGGTGGCGGCCAGGGCCAGCAGGTTGGCTTTGTTAATCTGCTTCACCAACTCCAGCCTGAGTTCGGAGGAGGGAAGGTTCTTGATCAGGTCTTCGACATAGCGGGTGTCTTTCAGTTCGTTGATAAAGCGCAGGGCCTCGGGGGAGGCTGCGCGGGAATCCTTGAGCTTGCGGACAATTTCTTCGAAATAGCGGGACTCGGCTAGGCGACGGACGTGGGCGTCCTTGTCGTTTTTCGAAATCTGGGCCAGGGTGGAAATCACCGTCAGTTTCTTGACGGCTGCCGTGCGGACTTTGGGGTCTTCGTCGTACAGGGCGATTCGTTCAAAGGTGTCCTGATTGGAAGGTCCCATTTCCTCGATAGCTTCGATACGTCTGTCGGGGTTGGAATTCTGCCATTTCGGTTTAAATGCATCCAGTAAGCTCATAATATCTCCAAGGGTAAAAGGGCTTTTTAGGGCCCGTTATCGTAATTTACATAAAAACTTTTAGATATGTATATGTTTTTTTAAGAAAATGCGAATTTAAGGTACTATGAAGAGCCCTTTTTTACGCTAAAAACGCCATTTTTGAGACTGAAACTGAAAAAAAAGGCAAAAGGGTGTTCCCTGGCCCCTCATTTTTCTATCTTTTGCCCCGTGAATTTTGTAAAGACCACTATACACTTTCAGAATTCCTCCCGGTCCGTGACCTTCCACGTGCCGTCGTTGGTCTTCCGTGGACTTCCTGTCTTGAAGTTCATGCTGGTGGTGGGCTTTTTGCTTTTCCTGGCTCAATTTACGGCGACGACGGTCTACCATGGCCTTTTGAACCACGTTCTGGATGACCGTGCCGAACTGGACTGTGACCTGTCACAGATTCAGGGAACCCTGGATTACCTGAACCGTACCTCTGCCGACTTCTTGGGCGACGAACAGAGGCTCCATTCCAAGTATGGCCTGCCTCTCCCTGACGAAGAGGAGAGAAGTCTGGGTACGGGTGGTTCCATGGAGCCCAAGTCCAAGCTGCTCATGGAAACGTCTCCCGTGTTCGAGAAGATGGCGAACCTGAAGGAAGAGGCGAACCGTCTCCATGGCAAGCTGGACAACAATAGCGGCGCTTTTAGCGATTTGACGGACTACATCAAGCAGAAACAGTCCACGTGGCGTTTTGTCCCGTCCATTTCCCCGACTCAGGGGCGTTATGCTTCTTCTTTTGGTCCGCGAATCCATCCCGTTACGGGTGAAGTCGGAAAGATGCATTATGGCGTGGATATCGCCAATGACCGCTGGACGCCAATCTTTGCCGCTGCCGATGGCGTGGTGGATGTGGCCCAGATGAGCTCTACCTTTGGAAACTTTGTGACCATCAATCACGGTAACGGCATTGTGACCCGCTATGGCCACATGCAGATGTCCTTGGTCAACCCGGGACAGTTTGTCCGTCGTTACCAGATTATCGGTTATATGGGAAATACCGGTCGTTCTGTTGGCCCTCATCTTCATTACGAAGTCTGGGTGAACAATGTGGCCGTAAATCCCCTTGCCTACATGCTCCCCGGCGATTACGCCGTAGACTGAGCACTCCCGACCTGTTCCGCAAGGTGGCACCCTACGGGGTAGCAGTTCGGGGAAACCCCTAGGGGTTTATCTTGAAATACATCTTGTTCTTTTCCTCCCTGGTGGCGGCCTGTCCCCAGTTTGTGGAGGTTTTTCCGGACCCGACAGACGTGGCGGACCAGCAGGGGGAGTTCGTGGAAATCCGCATGGATCCGTCTTTTAGGGCGGAGTCCCTCCTTGTTTCTTTGGATGGTAAGGCTCCTCTTGGATTTGCCTATCCAAAGGGAGGGCGCTTGATTCTTTCCCACGGTAACGGTCTGTGTCCAGAAAAGGACGGTGTTGCTTGCGAAGATCTGGGGAGCTACACGCTTCCCAATTCCAGGGAAACAGCCTGGGTATTGCAGGCTGGAACATGCAGGGATTCCGTTTATCTGGACAAGCCTAAACCAGGCAAGTCGTTTCAACGCAAGGGTTATGGTGACCAGTGGGTTCTGGACGAACCCTCCCTGGGGTATGGCAATTCGCTGTACGAATTGGACCTTGATGACTGTGGGATATCCCATGTGGAATATGAACTCAGGGAAGATTATTGGTGGGTGTCGGGCAAGTTGTCAGGATGTAAGAATACCTGGCTGTATTATCGATATCGCGATATGTTTCGTCCTAACGCCGACAGGGACGATTCATTGCGCATAAATGAGTTCTTTACTTTTTCCGTTCCTGTTAAGGGGCCTGCCTGGTTGCAACTGCGGTTGGCTGATGACGAAATTTCCGTCAATAACGTCTTGGATACCCTCTTGGCCCAGGTAGGCAATTCGCCCCTGATGGTTACGGAGGTTCATCATTGCCCAGAAGAGCCTATGCCGGAATGGGTGGAAGTTTACAACGCCTCCCGGGTGGCCATTCCCCTGTCTAAAGTCAGGCTCTGCAACCGTGGCGGATTTTGGGGCGTTGAGGGGGATTCTATAGAGCCTTACAGAAGTGTCCTTGTTTCTAGGGATACGGCGACTTTACGGGAACAAGTTGTCTATAGGGACGTAACCATGATCCAGGCTTCTATTGGTTATCTGAACAACAGGTCGGGTTCCGTTTCTCTGTGTTTTGGGGAGGCTATTGTAGATAGCGTTGGCTGGGATAAGCAGACTGTAGATTGTCCCTTGGGATTCAATCCCAAGACAGGACTGGCTGAAAATACACCGGGATTCCAGGGAAAGCATTCTGAAAAATATGGTCAGGAACCATTTGCATACAAATTATCGTCTAGGGTACTGCGCAAAAGGGGAGAACCCCTGCGGGTGAGGGTGGAATGTGATCGGGATGTAGAACTGAATTTGTTGGATAGTGCAGGCCATGTGGTCTGGAAGCAGAAGGCGCCTGCCATGTCTAATACCTGGTGGAACGTTCCTGTGCAGGAATATGCGGGAGTAGGGGCTGCCTATATCAGGCTTACGTCGGGGTCTTTTGAAAAGGTGGTGGGAATTGTCGTTCGTCCGTAGTCTTTCGGTTGTACTGCTGATGGGGGTTTTTACTTTCGGCATGGATTCTCCGGTGCCTTTCGCAAAGAATGGCGTAGTGTCTCCTCTGGGGCTTGCCGGTTGGTATTCCAGTCCTGCACGGCTTGGGGAACCCTCTTTTGGCTTTTCTTACTGGAATGTTCCCGAGGTCAACGATGAATGGGCCATGAGCGCTGCAGGGGAGTGGGGCGATTCTATTTACCGCCTAGCGTTCTTTTACTACTACAGCGAAATGGATAGCCTTTTCAGGGAACATTATGGAGAACTGGACGCATCCCGTGGGCTTGGCTCTGTGGTGATTGGGACTGGTTATGGTACTTTGCTGGGCTGGGTTCCTGGGGAAACTCGTTGGATTCGCCATCGGCTTAAATTGGGTGCAGGTTTGCAGTTGGGGAATTTTTACGGGAGTCTGTGGGCTATGGGTTTTACCGATGAAGCGTGGGAGGGTATGGGTGGTGTATTCTGGAGACCCACGGAGGTGTTTTCCCTGTCGGTGGAATCTGACGGCAAATCTATAGGCCTAGGCCATGTTTTTTTCTTTAAGTTCGGAACCCTTTCGAGTTTTTACACTTTTCCACGCTTTTGTGTGGGCGTGGAACTGGTCCTGAACTTGAAATATGTGGAATGGGGAGGAACTCACGGCTTTGGAAACGGAAATTTGGGGTGGAATGGGTTGTGGGTTCAAAAAAAATTGTATTTTCAGAAACATGACAGCGATTCCCAAAATTGGAAGTATTGACTGGGCCCTGGCCTCGGCTGCCATAACGGTTCTACTCGTTGTGGTTTGCGTGGTGTGCGTTTTGCTACTCAGGGACGGTCGTAAGAGGCAACGGTTCTACAAGCGTTTTGGCAAGAACGTGACTGAGGGAATTGTGGTGCTGTCCCAGCATCTGGAATACTTGTATAGTCTGCCCCTTTTTGTAGAGGAACCCCTCATGGAGAGACTTGTCCAGGGGCAGACCTTTCAGGAACTTCTTGACCCTAAGGATTGGGGCCGTATGCGCCTATTCTTTATGGAAACAGAGAAGCATCGTGACATTCCTTTCCTCTTCTCGGTGAAATTGGATGATAGGGATGTCTTGTGGTATGAGTTACGGTGCTTTATCCATCGGGTTTCCTTGTCGGAATTCCATTATGTGTGTTTCCTTAAGAACATTTCCAGGGAACAGGAAAGCAGCAAGGAACGAAAGGCCTTGCAGGGCAATCTGGACCTGATGATAAAAACTACGGGAGCCTTCTTGTGGAGCATGGACGTCGAGAAAAGGTTGGTAAAGTTCTTGACCCCGATTATGGATGAAGATTTCCAGGTGCTTCCTCAGTCTGCTGGTGGCATAGAATTATCAAGCCTTATGCCTGAAGAAGATGTGGAACTCTTAGAAAAATTGATGAACCGCTATATTCGGGAATATAGGGCCGATAAGAGTGTTGTTGAAAAGCACAAATTGTATCCACCGGTGAGAATCCGCCTGTTCAACAAGGACGGGAGTTTGTTGTGGCTCAATCTCCGTGGCCTATTGGGTTTTGATGAAGAGGGTAACTTGGTGTTCCAAGGGGTGGCGAATCGTCTGGATCTGATGATGGATAACTTTATCTTTGATCCTGATCAAAATGATAACGCCCTGTTCTCGGCGGCCATGTCCCTGCCCGACCTGCGGGTTTTCTGGGTGGATCGGGATTATCGGCTACTGGGCGCAAATCAGTGCTTTGCCAATGCTTTTAGAATTAGAGATTTGTCCTCGATTCAGGGCAAGGCTTTGAGTGATGTGGTAGATCCTAAGCCCCTGTTGTACTTCAACAGAGTGTTGTCTGAGGTTTTTGAAACTGGACGTCGGATGTCTTTGATGACAGAAGGTGACAAACTAGATGAACCCATGATTTTCAACGTGGTTCCCCTGAAGGTGGAATTGGGCGTTGTTCAGCAGGTCTTGTGCGCTTACATAAGGATAGTTCCTAAAAACAAAGAGGTATAAGATGAAAAAGATGTTTGGACTTTTGTTCGGTATGGCTCTGGTTGCAGCAGGCTGTAACGAAACGCCTAAGCAAGAGGCTGTCGTGGAGCAGAAGGCTCCCGCTGCGGTGGCAGCTGTTGCCCCGGCGACTCCGGCCCCGGCTGCCGAGGCTGCTCCTGCGGCAGAGGCCCCTAAGGCGACTATAACGAATGTTGACTGGGATAAGGCCTTGGAAATGAGCAAGGCCGGGGCCGTGCTCATTGACGTGCGCACTCCTGCCGAAGTGGCCGAGGGCATGGCGCCCGGCGCTATCAACATTCCGCTGCAAGAAATTGAACAGCGTCTTTCCGAATTCCCCAAGGATAAGGATCTGCTGATTTACTGCCGTAGCGGCAAGCGCAGCATGGCCGCTTCCAACTTCTTAATTGAAAACGGCTACGAAAAGGTGTTCAACGTGGTGGGCGGATTCCTGGCCTTCCCGAAACAGTAACAGTTTGTAATGTGGAGTGTGGAATGTGAAATGAGTAATTTCACACCTCACATTAGTCACTTTTTTGCAGTAAATAACCAGGCTTCATGAACTACCTTCAGCTCGCACTTGAAGAGTCTTTCTTCTCGATAGGCGTAAGCCGCCCGAATCCGGCGGTAGGTGCAGTTGTGGTGAAAGATGGCTTGGTGGTGGGCAGGGGGCGTACGCAGAGCCCCGGGAACGCCCACGCCGAAGTCATGGCTCTGCGTGACGCGGGCGAACTTGCCCGCGGGGCGGCCTTGTTCGTGACTCTGGAGCCCTGCTGCCATTACGGCCGCACGCCCCCCTGCACAGAGGCCATCATCGAGGCGGGAATCTCCGAAGTCTATTACGCCCATGCAGACCCGAATCCTGCTGTCCGTGGAAAGAGCCGTGGCATTTTGGAAGCCGCAGGTATCAAGGTTTACGAAGGCAAGGATGCTTGCCTGCGGGCTCATGCCGAAAGCGGCTGGAGCGATAGTTGCTCTGCCGAAGGTTGCGTGACCCTCGTTCCAGATGAATCGGAAAATGAGGGCTCTGTTGTCTTTGCCGAAATAGAAAGATTCTTTGAAGCTTACGATTATTTTGTACGTAACAAGAGGACTTTTGTAGAAGTCAAAGTCGCCATCTCTGAAAACGGCCTCATGGGAATGCTGGATAACCGAGGTGTTCCCGCCCCCTTGCGCATTACAGGGTCGGGGGCAGCCTGCTGGAACCATGAACTGCGGGCCATGAG
>CACZII010000053.1:702-23602 GCA_902781185.1 Fibrobacter succinogenes | reverse complement strand
GGAATATGAAGTCAGAACGATGGTTTTAAATGCCAAGTATTTTGGTGTGCCGCAAAATAGAGAAAGGCTCTTTTTTGTTTGTTGGGACAAAAAGCAATGCCCTGTAGATGACTTTAAATTTCCGATTGGTTTAGACTCAAATTTAAAATCAATCTTTGAAAAAGAAGATTTAGATAAAGTCATACCGACTAAAGTTGGCGATATTTTGGAACCTGATGCTTCTCTTCCAGAGAAGATGACTATCAGCGATAAAATGTGGATAGGACATCAGCTTAGAAAAGAACGAAATCATGCAAACGGGAAAGGCTTCGGTTATTCGCTGTTTAAGGAAAACGCGACCTATTGCAGCACCATTTCAGCACGCTACTGGAAAGACGGTAGTGAAATTCTTATAGATCAATCTGATAAAAATAAAAATCCTCGAAAACTTACTCCCGTTGAAGCCGGACGTTTGCAGGGCTATAAGATAGTCGGTAATGGCTGGAAGTACGCAGAAGCAGCAGAGAATCAAAACAACAAGAATAGGCTGCCGACGATGAGAATTGTTGTATCAGATAAAGAGGCTTACCATCAATTTGGCAACAGCGTCGCCGTGCCTGTGATTAGGACGCTGGCGAAAGAAATTAAAAGGCAACTTCTTAAAATCAAGTAGGATTGCATTATGTCTAATACGCAAATATTGAAAGATTTGAAAGCTGTTTTAACATACGCTAAGCAAAGATTCCTGAATGAATTTGTTACTCAAGAGATTGTGTTGAATGATTCGTTCAAGTTTGCATACCAAAGATATTTGGCTTCAAAAGGATGTTCTGTTGAGTATTTTACTCACACTTCAATTATTACGACAAAAGCGGGCAAGAAAATTTATGTAGCAAACCAATGGTTCGCTATAGCGTCATATATGGTTGATTTTTGTACAGAATTATTAACGTACAAATATTTTTTAATAAAAATTTGCGGTTTGATGCATGTAAATGTTGAAACATATATAAAACAGAAGAAGGAAACATTAAATCCTATAGAAGGTCAACGTTTTGTTACTGTCGCTAAGAAATTCCTTCAAAATGAATTTCCACAAAATCCTGATATAGAAAAGGTTTCGCAATACCTATTGAATTTTGTAAGCAATTATTCTTGGTGGTCTGGCAATAAAACCATTGACCGTGCTGATTTTTTTGTTTCCCCTGTTTTAAACGCTTTGAACATAGTCAATGTAAGCCACGGTTATGTCGCAGATATTATTTTCGCTTTTTCAACCGACATCCGTTTACGGAAACTAGTCGAAAATTTAGACTCTTTTGCGATCAATCCTCGCATTAATAAATATACTCCTGACGACGTAGAAACGAAGTTGTATCAGCTCGCAGAAGGCCGTTCCAAAATACAAATGGTTTGCGACAGCCATGCGGAATACAGGCCAAGTCCAACAATATCTATAAGCGCAGCAAGTCTAAATAGATTCCGCAGCAAAGGGTAAATTGTTTTGACGAGTTGGGTTGTTTTGACAAATACACTTTGCATTTCAAGTAATGGGAATATTTATTACCCATTGGCAAAAGACCTGTATCCATTATTAACCAAAGATAAGGTTAAGATTCAATTTAAAAATATTGAACTAAGCGACCCTAGAGAAGCCTTTCCTTCCTTAAAATATTCGTCGATTGGCACAACGTTCAAGGTTTCCATCAAATCAAAAGATAAAAGCATTTGCTTGAATGCGTACTCACAGAAAAAAGGGATAAGTATCCCTATTGTTATCCATGAAGGGAAAATCATCGATCATTTCGTATTTGAGAATAAATGGTTTTACATATCGAATGATACTTCTGATATCGAAGACGCCTTGCGCGATGCGAACATTTCTTCTGCGGGAAAAATCTCGCTAGCACAATATTTAAAATTAAAGAATTTTGAAATGATGCGGAAAGAATCTTTATTTGAAGATTCTGTAGACACATCATTAATGCAAAAATATCCTATTGAAGATGTTGATATCTCTGCATTGCCGCTGCGAGCAACTTTATATGACTACCAAAAAATTGGATTTCTTTGGATTCGGTCAATCCTGGGGAATGTGAACGGATGCATTTTGGGCGATGAAATGGGACTCGGAAAAACGCTGCAGATTATCACATATGCAGTATCCATGCAGCAAAAAAGAACGTGTTCGATATTGGTTGTCGCTCCAATTTCTCTGCTTGCAAATTGGGAGAAAGAATGTCGCAAATTTGCCCCCTGTTTGAATATTCTCATCCATCATGGATCACAAAGAGCAGGCAATTTTAAAGATTTCAATCCTTACGATATCGTAGTTACTTCGTATTCGGTTGTGATAAACGACTTGCACATGTTAAATATGAAAAAATGGGACTTGGTGGTATTGGATGAAGCACAAAATATTAAAAGTCCTACTAGTGCAAGAACAATTGCGTGCAAATCACTTAATAGAGAAAATGCCATTGCTGTTTCAGGAACACCTTTTGAAAATCATGTGACAGATGTTTGGTCAATCGTTGATTTTGTTAAACCGGGTTTACTAGGATCATTGGACCAGTTTAATGACGTAATATCTGATGATGTTGATGGGGGCCGAAAGTTAGAACCAATTCTATCTTCTTTGATGATCCGCCGACTAGTGAAAGATGTGGCAAATGAATTGCCACCTCGAATAGACATTGACCAACCATTACAAATGTCCCCTAAAGAATGTGAAGAATACGCGCAATATTTAGATGAAATAAAGGGCTTATCTCAGACGAGCCAAATTTCTATTGGGATGTTTCAGAAATTACGTATGTATTGCACGCATCCGATTATAACAAGTAATGATATCGCTGACCCATATTCGAAATCCATCAAATATCAGCGTTTGTGTGAAATATTAGAAGGAATATTAGAAGCTAAAGAAAAGGCCATTGTTTTTACATCCTATAAGAAGATGTTTGAAATCTTTGAAGAAAATTTGCGATATCGGTACGGCGTAAAGACATGGGCTATAAATGGAGAAACCGACGTCAGCGAACGACAAAAAATTGTTGATGAGTTTAATCAGTATTCATCATCTGCAGTTCTTATATTGAATCCGCGTGCTGCCGGTACTGGGCTGAATATAACGGGAGCAAATCACGTTATTCACTATAATCTTGAGTGGAATCCGGCTTTAGAGGACCAATCCTCCGCCCGAGCTTACCGTAAGGGGCAGTCAAAAACAGTTTTTGTCTATAGACTGTATTACAAGGACACCATAGAACAAGTTATACAACAAAGAATCTTACGAAAAAGAGACATCGCAAAAGAAGCCGTTGTTGGTGTTACAGGCGACACCTTGGACGAAGATGACCTTTTGAAAGCGTTAACCATGGTTCCAAAAATTTAAATGAGGTATGAATATGTCAAATTTAAATGAAGAAATTGAACTCTTACCGGATCCGGCTAGGATTGTGAATGGCCTACGTGATACGGGCTACAATTTCAACACAGCAATTGCAGATATTGTTGACAACTCCATTGCAGCAAGGGCCACCAAGATTTCTATAAACGTTTCGATGGATCCTTCTCAAAATGTCAGAGTCTATATTGCCGACAATGGTATAGGCATGGATATGGACGGCCTTAAAAACGCAATGAAGTATGGATCCAAGGAAAGAGCAGAAAAGAATAGTCTTGGAAAATTTGGACTCGGTTTGAAAACGGCATCTACGGCGTTCTGCAAGCAGCTGTCCTTAATCTCAAGAGGGCCTAATGATGCTGAGGTCCGTAAGGTTCAATGGGATTTGGATTACATTAGTGATATTGGGTCGTGGAAGCTGAAGATAGTTCCTGTCGATGACGAGGAAGTAGAAATCCTAGACATGGTTGCGTCAGAAGCAACAGGAACACTTGTTGTTTGGAATAAGGTTGACAGGTTGCTAAAAAGTTATCAAAAGCAATCTGCTGCCAAAAGGGCTTTAGAGAAGAAAATAGATGACCTCCGATTCCACTTGTCAATGGTGTTTCAGCGTTTTTTAGATGAAAGAGACTCGAGGGCTGCGAACACCTCTATTGAATTGAATGGAGTTTCCGTTGAGCCATGGGATCCGTTTTGCACAAAGGAACCCAATACTGAACTTCTGCAATCAGAAAACGTTCCTGTAGAGGTTGAATATGGAGAAAAAACGTCATTTAAGGTGACAGCATATGTAATTCCAAGAAAATCGGAGTTTAGCTCTAAAGAAGCTAGTGAGAAAGCGCGAGGAAATAACGATTATCAAGGTTTCTATGTATATAGAGAAAACAGGCTTATTCATTATGGAGATTGGCTTGGTTTTTTCACAAAGGAACCACATGGTTCCTTGTTACGTGTTGACTTCTCATTCACGCACGAACTAGATGAACTATTAAATGTTGACATAAAGAAGTCAAGAATAATGCTTATATCGGAATTGGCTGATTATTTGATTAAGTTCTTGGCTGCTCCTCGGCGGGAAGCGCAAAAGCGTTATAGAGATGGTGAAACAAAATCCATTCATCAGCCTGGTAAGGAGGCTCATAACTCATCTAATTCGTCTATTAACGCCAAAGCTCCTGAAGTCGAAAATTCGCGAATGACTCCTACGGGTAAACCCGATGAGGTTGTTGTCGATAATCAATATGGCTCGTTTAAAAAGAAGATTACGATTGGTGAAGCGGAAATTCCCTCTCAAAATAGAGTTGTTCCTGTTCAATCCATAGAAGGAAATGCTTTGTGGGAACCTGCTTTGATTAATGGAGTACACGCTGTTCGAATAAATGAGAACCATGATTTTTATAAAAAAGTATATGGCCCTATTTTAGCAAAGGGGGTCGTTGTTGAGGGCCTTGATGATCTTTTGTGGGCGCTAGCTGAAGCAGAAAACTCTACTTGCAATCAAGCGACAATTGAAAATTATGAAGACATGCGTTTTACCGTATCTCGAATTCTGAAAAAATTGGTTGCAGATCTTCCTGATCCAGATGTGTCTGAGGAATAAATTCTATGAGTTCTGCCAATCTTCAAAAATATTTGCAAGAATATTTTTCTATGCCGTTCGATGTACGAAAGGAATTGCATGACGGCAATGAATGCTATTTTTCCTCGCCGTCCAATGAGGGAGATATGCTTTTTGAAGTTAATGCGTATATTCAGAATGAAATTAGGATTGTTTTAGAAATAAGACCGCAAATACATGCAAGGGCGATGCTTGAATCAATCTCAGGCGCCGATAACGAAAAAAAGACAAAGTTTATAAACTTCCTTAATTCTCTAAGATCCAAAAGGGTCTCTGTTGATTTACAGATAAACGGACGACCAATAAACGATGAAGAATTAAAAAGTTGTACATGGAATAATTTCTATTGCCGTCTGACACGAGTTCCCATTACAGATTCGAGTGAACCTTGTGATTTGTTTGATGTGATATCAGAATGGACTAAACAGGCTGTTTGTCTTTTCTTGTGTTTACTTCCCGTTTCTGATCAAGATGAGCAAACTGGCGAATTAGAGGGGTCGCAATATCAGGTCGTTTGTAATAAATACGAACGCAGTCCAATCAATCGTGAATTATGCCTTGCAAAGAATGGCTATACATGCAGAATCTGCGGTTTTGATTTTGAAAAAACGTATGGGAGTATCGGTCAAAGATTTATACATGTTCATCACATTGTTCCTGTATCAATGATTGGATCGAATTATCAAATTAATCCAGAAAAAGATTTGATTCCCGTGTGCCCTAATTGCCACGCAATGTTACACAGAAAAAAACCTCCTTTTTTACCGGATGAAATAATGAACATTCTAGAAAAAAGGAAATGAATAGATTATATCTGTTTTTTCCACAAAATCCACTGCATTCTCCTCGACATGAAATCTGTCATGCGGAATTACGCAAACAACCCCACTGCGCAAAGTGAACTCGAACTCGCGGGGGTGATAAAAAATCACGTTAGCCCTTATTCACCCGTCTGTTCACCTAATACGGTGGCCCGTCAAATCGAAACGCATTCCGTTCTTTTCGACAAAGAGCATGCCGCCCTGTTTGCGGAGTCGCGGAGCCACCGCCTCGGGTGAAACAGCTGGCAAAATTTTGCGGAGTCCCATAGTCCCTTCGCCGAACCTGATCCAGTCCACATTCACATAGCTACCGGCAATGGCGAGTTTCAAAACATGTTCGCCTGCAGCAAGGTCCACCGTGCCAATATCGATTTCTTTGTACACATTCCAGGTCGTGTCAATCTTTTCGAAAGCAACCGTATCGCCAATTGCCTTGTCATCGACAAGGAGCAGGATTTTCGAGGTTTCAGAAGCCGTGGCCACGTTTACGGAAACGTTGTATTGACCATCGGAAGCGACCTTCACGCTGTATTCCAGCCACTCGTCCACCTCGGTATAGCCGACCGCATAGCCCTTGCAGGCAACACTGCCGCAAGTCGCATCTTCAAGGGAAACCACATCCACGGCATCTTCGCGATAGGACTTGCCCTTGTTTGCGGCGTCCCTATCGTAAAAAGTGAAACGGTTTCCGCCCTTGTCATAGTTTTCGGCTTCTATGACCCCCGGAATCGCAGCGGGTTCACCGCCAAAAGCCTCCCGCACCGGCGGAGTCGTCTCGACCGTATCGGCCCAGGCCATTTTCATCCGGTCAACACCCGACTGGTTCACGATTTCGAGCTTGATGTTCGCCCCTTCACCGGTGCGCTTGGTCATGCTGTACCAGTCACCATCGCGAAGCCCCGGCCAGTAAAAGCTGCCCATTTCCCATTCGCGCAGCTGGTCCGACATGCCGCGGATATAGGCCATAAAGTAGTTGGTCGGAGTGGAATTGTAGTCCATGTAGTCGTAATGCACGCCGTTCTTGTCGCCGGGGCTCATGGCGCCGCCCCACTCCGTACACACCGTACGGTCAATGTACTTGCCCACCTTGCCCTTGAAGCTGTCTTTCCAGCCCTGTTCGGTAGTGATGCTCATGTTCCAGAATGTGTATTCGTGTACCGCGAAAAGACAACCTTCGAAGCGGGGGTCGTCGGCAATGTCGGGCACGTTCCAGGCAAGGCCAGAACCATCTAGCAGAATATGGTCGCGAGGCACATTCGGGAATTTTTTCAGCCATTCGGCATAAAGGTCGCGCAGTTCCGTTTTGCTGTACATGTGCGGTTCGTTAAAGACTTCAAAATACGCATTCGGGTGGTCGCCGTACTTTTCGACAACCTTTGCCCACATGCTCCACCAGTCATTCATGTTCTTGGGGCCTGCAGGTTGTGCCGGGCCCCAGTAGCCCATCACCACGCGCCCCTTAGAAAGAGCCATGTCGATAACGCCCGTGTAGGTATCCCAAAACTTGGAAACCGTGGGTTCGTTTACCGGGATGCGTACGCTGTTGGTGCCGAACAATTCCTGGAACTGCCCGATAACGCGGTCCGCCACTACGGAGGCCGACTGGTAATTGTCCGAAAGGCTCATGCCCGAAAGCACCAGCACGTCAGACACGAAATTGTCGCGTTTGTCGGCCCAGTTTACGCCGCGGAACTGACTCGTCACCGCAAAAGAATTCACTGCCGAAATAGCCGTTGCCGCCAAAACGGAACAGGCAACCCGCCTAATGTTTAGTTTGAACATCATTGGACACCTTCAATCCTATTAAATCCATCCAGATACAAATTACCTTATGGAGGGCAAGAAAAGAACCCCTAAAAAAGATTTACTATGGACATTATGTCAACGGGAAAAGTGTTTTACTATTTTTACAATATGCGCTTATCCAAGAACATTTTCCCCGCCCTGTGCCTTGCGGTCGCCACTTCTGCAAGCCTCGCAACTGCCGCAGAGCCCGTCTATTCCCCCTTCCAGAAAGACGCCTACCTCACCTCCTCCTTCGGCGAGAACCGCGGCACACGCTACCACGCCGGCGTGGACTACTCCACCCTCATGGAAGAGGGCTGGGTCATCTACGCTCCCGAAAACGGCAAGGTCGAAGAAATCCGGGTCTCCCCCTTCTTTTACGGCAAGGTGATGTTCTTCAAGGGCGAAAGTGGCAAGACCTGGGTCTTTGCCCACCAGAGCAGTTTCGGCAAGCTGGACAGCCTCTATATCGCAGAGCAGTTCAGCAAAAAGAGCAACGACGTCACCCTGAAACCGAACACCCCCTACAAGAAGGGCGACACCCTGACATTTTCCGGTAGCACCGGCATCGGGAACCCCCACCTGCACCTGGAAATCCGCCAGGGCAAGAACAACGTGATTTCTCCTTGCAGAAACGGGGTCTATTGCGGTGACACCCTGGACCCGCAAATTTTCGGCATGGCCGTGTGGCAAAAAGACGACATGGCCGTCACCAGCCCCGAAGCCCTGGACAAGGGCTGCGTGGAATACCCGGGCTGGAAAAAGGAAAAGGCCTACCTGGCGGTAAAGATTGCCGACTACAGCCGCCACCCCAAGGAGAATCCCATGTCTATCCGCAGGCTCACCCTGTGGGAGGGCAAAAAGAAGGCCTACGAAAAAATCCAGGACACCCTGACCTACGGCAACATGCTGAAAATCCGCACGGAACTGCTGTGGGCCGAAGAGGCGGACACCGCCGGGGACTGGCACTTTGTAGATGCCGCCCTGAAGGCTGGCTCCAAGTACCGCATAGAAGTAGAAGACATGGTGGGCCGAAAAACTTCACGGGAATTCACCTTCCAGGACTCCTGTGCAGGGAATGCTCCCATCCTGCAAAAGCAGGTGCAGGAATCTCCCCTGTACAGTTTCATGAGCCGGAGTATGCTGGATCTCGCCCTCTGCGACAAGGGCCAAAAGTTCTCGGTGCAGGACAGTTCCAGGAACACCCTCGACGAGGACCTGTGCAAAGCGTTCCCCCACAAGGGAATCACTCTCGGGAAAATCGTCCAGAAGTTCCCCAAGGCCAGGTTCATCGGGCATAAGGCAGGGACCATCGCCCTGCACGCCGTGCACCAAGACGAAAAGACCGTGCAGTGGAACACGACCCCGGACAGCATGGCCATTTCACAGAAGATTACCAAGCTCCGCAGCGCCTTCGGCAACGAAACCCAGGTGCTGGCCGTCACCAGGACCCACACCGACAGCCTGGATTTTTACGAGTTCCACCCCAAGGGCCTCCACTTTACGGGCAGCTGGGAAGTCTGCCTGGACCAGGGCAAGGAATCCGCACCGCTCTACTGGCTGGGCGAGACCAGCCGCCGCTGGTTTATCTTCAGCAAGCAGGAGGGCACAAGCAAGCGCTGCGCCCAGGTGAACGAACTTAGGGACCTTGCAAACATCCTGAACAAGACCGCACCCACCCTGGGTACCCCCTACTGGGGCAAGTCCTTTATCTTGGGCAAGGAACAGGACGTACTGCGCATTCCCACCTTGTTCCGCTACGACGGATTCGAGAACGGCAACTCCATACAGACCACCGTGAACGGCAACTGGATTCCTACCGAATACGATTCCGAACCCCGCGAAATCGTGCTGGACGGGCGCCGCCTCAAAAAAGGCGACAAGCTCCACATCCAGCTGGAAGACGAAGCCCACAACAAGGTGGAATACGACGTAATTGCTCCTAAGAAGGAATAGAAATCTATGTGGAGGTGTGGGGTGTGGGGTGTGAGAAAAACGTCATCCTCGACTGAGTGAAACGAAGGAGGGGATCCAGGTCATAGAATGTGAAATGTGAAGTGAGAAATTATTAGCTTTTAGATTAAGATAATGCATTCTTTTTTTTCAAAAATTATTCTCGTCGTAACGTTTGCCGTCTGCGCAGCTTTCGACCAGGACCTGTGCCCCCATTTTCTTTTGGACAAGGACCTGGTGGTAAATATCGAGGGGCGTTTCGTGAACGAGACCATGTCCCGCACCAGCATGGACATCCAATGGCGCCACCACCCGCAGGCCCTGGATACCTTCTTCGTGACTTTTCCCAAAGAAAAGCCCTTCCATTTTATCACCGCCGGCGAATACCGCTACATGGAATTCGAGAACCCCAAGGTTAAGCGCCAGCTGGGACTCCACCACCTGCGGGAAACCATCGGCAACACGCCTCTCAAGCTCGACGACCTGGAACTGCTCGCCAACGGGAGCTTTCTCTGCAAAGACACCACCGAACAGCCCGCCACCGTCCTTTCTACAGCATTTTCCAACATGTGGTGGTCCATGTCCACAAACCGCCTGGATGAGCCCGACAGCGTAGCCATGCGGGGCGCCTTCAAGGAGTCGAGAATTTTCAGAATCGGTCAATGGAAGGATTTTTCGGGGACAAGACTCCCCACCCTAGTCAAGCTAAAGAGCGACAAATACCAGGGAGAGATCTGGGTCCGTTCCGCCTACCCCACCATGGCGCTGGAAGAGGACCCCATAAAGAACCGCTACAAGAACGGCTTCAACGGCCTATTCCGTAAAGTTCCTGGAGAAGGGAAACGAAAAATACCCCTCATACTCAAGCTGAACCAGGAACTGCTGAGATACTGATCCATCGTAGAACCTGGACTTGTAACGTTTCCAGCCACCAAATTGCAGCGTAACACTGCTCATTCCGTGGTCCCACGACACCTGTGGCCCGGCCTTGATTATCCCATAACCTAGGGATTCCTTCTCTACAGAACCACCCTTGCGCAGGTAGCCAGTACGCATGTAGTTGGACTCAAACACACCTGCGAAATTCTCGTTAAAGGCCAACCGACCGTAAAACTGGAGTTCCATCAAAAAATCCCTATTGAAGATAGGCATATTGCGCTTGTAGTCGTAGCTCTTGCCGTCGAAATCCGTGGTTATGTCGGAAAGCACGTAATGGACACCCACGCCTAGCAGGGAGCCCGCCTTAAAAAAGTATTCCAGCGAGGCACCAAAATCAAACAACTGGGAATAGTCCCAAGCCACAGAGTCATTTTTCCGAACATTGTCGGAGATGTAGTCGGCATTCCAGGTTTCCGCAATGTGCCCCGAGCCCTCCACATCGGAGGTCACCATTTCCAGGTTGGAATTGAAGTAGAGGTAACTCTCGTACATGAACGTCACCTCCAGCTGGGGGTTCGTCCTGAGCGGCCTAAGGCCGAGACCTGCAGTATAACCGCCATAAAAAGGAGATACTTCCAAGGAGGCTTCCATCTTCAGGTAGGTGGGCGTCATTCCGAGAGCGGAGCCATAGTTCAGGCTATCCAAGGGTTCGAGCCAGGTATATCGCATGGACCCTTCAGCCTGGGGCAGCCACTGCCCCCACACGAAGGGGGTGTTGCCCATGAGCCGCCACGACAGGTTGGGGCCATACCTGAAGCCGTTCTGGGCGCTCTGGTTAAAGTCACCGGCAAAAGCCGCTGTGGCAACTAACGAGAACACGACCAGAAATCGTGCCAATGTCATGCGAATCGCAATCATTTACGTAAAAAATTAAAAATTTTTGTTCCTTTTCAACTACAAATACTTATTTTTAGCGCAAATAAATCTTTATAGGAGAATCTATGAAATTTTCTTATTTGTGCCTCCTCGGGCTTTCGGCCATGATGTTCTGGAGCTGCGCCAGCCGCTATTCCTCTCCAGTTCTTATCGAACGTGGTGAAGGCCGCAAGGAATACGAACGTGAATACTTCGCCATCAAGGAAAGCATGGGCATCGACAAGCGCCTCAAGGACGTGTTCAAGCAGGGCTATATCGAAGAGGGCATGACCAACGACATGGTGAACCTGCTGTGGGGACCTCCTGACCACGAGAAGACCGATGACTCCTCCAGCGTGTGGGAATACTACACCCGCGAAGGTAACCTCATCACCCGCCTCATCTGGAAGCACCCCGACGAAGCCCGTCTGAAGGGCTACGAAGAGGAATGGATCCTCGTGAAGATTGAGGGCGACCGCTATGGTGGCTCCCCGGCCCCCACATCCAAGCACTCTTCTAACTACTAATTTGTGCAGAGATCCAGGCTACAAAGCCGGATTTGTCATGCCCGCCACCGAGCGGGCATCTCTTTTTTATGCCACAAAAGCAGCTTAGACTACCGATTGCGGTTGTTTTTTTCTACATTTACGCCCGTTAAATTTAAACCCTCCAAGGAGTATCTATGCGTCAGTATATTATCGCTGGTAACTGGAAAATGAACAAGACCGTGAGCGAATCCGTGGAACTCGCCAAGGCCATCGTCGAAGCCGTCAAGGACGTGAAGAAGACCGAAGTGGTCATCGGCCCCACCTACCTCGCCGCCGCCAAGGTCGCCGACGTCATCAAGGGCTCTAACGTGAAGCTCGCCATCCAGGACATCCACTGGCAGGACCAGGGCGCATTCACCGGTAAGGTTTCCGTTGACATGGTCAAGGAAATCGGTGCCGACTACATCATCATCGGCCACTCCGAACAGCGCCAGTACTTCCACGAAACTGACGAGACCGTGAACCTGAAGGTCAAGAAGACCCTCGCCGCCGGCATCAAGCCCATCATCTGCATCGGCGAAACCCTCGACGAACGCAACGGTGGCAAGCTCGAAGCCGTTCTCAGCACCCAGGTCAAGGGCGCCTTCAAGGATGTTTCCGCCGAAGACGCAGCCAAGTGCGTGCTGGCCTACGAACCCGTTTGGGCAATCGGTACTGGCGTTGTCGCTACCGACGAACAGGCTCAGGACACCCAGGCTTTCGTACGCTCCGTGGTGAAGGAAATCTACGGCGAAGCAGTTGCCGAAGGCATGCGCATCCAGTACGGTGGTTCCATGAAGCCGGGTAACGCTGCAGGCCTCCTGGCCCAGAAGGACATCGACGGTGGTCTCATCGGCGGTGCCGCCCTCAAGGCCGACACCTTCAAGGGTATCATCGACGCTGCCGAAGCACGCTAATCGGCTAGTCACAACCATTTAACCTAAGGTAAAAGACTATGACAACACTCTTTTGGATTGGAATCGTCCTCCACGTGTTCCTCTGCCTGTTCCTCATGTTGCTCGTGCTCGTGCAGAACGACAAGATGGGCGGCCTCGCTGGCCTTGGCGGAATGACTTCCCAGTCTGCATTCTCCACCGCAGGTGCGGCCACCTTCATCCAGAAGCTGACCCGCGGTGTCGCAGTGCTGTTCTTCATCGTGGTTTTCGCTCTCGGCCTCATTACGGCCAAGCAGGACCAGGCCGTGGAAGAATCCGCCATGCAGAAGGCAACCCGCGAAGGCGCTGCCCAGCAGGCTCCGACCATTCCGGCCCTCCCCGGTGACTTCGCCGCTCCTGCAGCAGAAGCCCCGGCAGCACCTGCCGCTGAAGCTCCTGCCGCCCCGGCTGAAGCTCCTGCCGCCGAGTAAAGAAATCCAACCGCTTATGGAAGTCCGCTCTTGGAAACAAGTGCGGACTTTTTTCATTCTTCATCCAGCATTCGTCATCATCGCCCCACACTCGTCATTCCCGCGAATGCTGGAATCCATACATTTCCTTCATCCTTAATTCTTAATTTTACCTCGAGGTTTTTTATCATGCAGAATTCTCTAGTCGCCCCAGTAGGCATTCTCGGTTTTGGCGTCGAAGGCCAGAGCACCTTCAACTATCTTGTCCGCACGGGCATCAAGGACATCGTGGTCATGGACAAGAACCCGGTAAGCCTACCTGCCGTACCCGCCGGCGTGAACGTCAAAACCTTCGATGGCGAAGGCTACCTGGATGGTCTCAAGGACTGCGTCACCGTGGTGCGTTCCGCAGGGGTCTACCCCATGAGCAAGGAACTGTTCCAGTTCCAGATGAACGGCGGGCTCATGACCAGCCAAATCCAGCTATTTTTAGAACAAACTAAATCCAAGAAGACGGTTGGCGTCACCGGGACCCTGGGCAAGGGTTCCACCGTCAGCATGATAAGCCATATCTTGAACGCCGTTGGAGTTTCCAACGAAATCGGCGGAAACTTCGGCGTGCCCGCCCTGGACCTCCTGGAAAGGTCAACCCCTGACCGCATAAGCATCCTGGAGCTTTCCAGCTTCCAGCTCATGACCCTTTCGGTTTCCCCCGACGTAGCCGTGGTGCTCCGGGTTTCTACCGAACACCTGGACTGGCACAAGTCCGTAGAGGAATACCGCGACGCCAAGGCCAACCTGGTCCGCTGGCAAAAGCGTGACGGGGCCTGCGTATTCCTGAAGGACGCAGCCCCCACCGCAAAGATCGCCTCCGAAAGCCCCGCCAAGACCAAGTACGCCGTGGCCCTGGCCGACGGCCCGAGCGCGGGCATAGGCGACGCCGTCATTGATGGCGCCACCCTTACCATCGACGGCGAAAAGCTGTTCCTTTCGGACTGCAAAGTTCGGGGAATCTACCAGCTGGAGAACATGGCGGCGGCGACGCTTGCTTGTAAAGCGCTAGGCATACGGGTGGCCGACGCCTTCGCCGCCCTCAAGACCTACGACACCCTCCCCTTCCGCATGGAATTCAAGGGTGAAAAGGGCGGCATCGAGTTCTTCAACGACAGCTATGCCACCCGCCCCGACGCAACCATCGCCGCCACGGCCAGCATGGACCGTCCCTTCGCGCTGATCCTCGGCGGCTCCGAAAAGAACGCCGACTTTACCGAACTTTCCAAGATTCTCGTGACGGAGCGGCCCAACCTCAAGCGCATCGCCCTCATCGGAGCCACCGCGGAGCGCATGCTGGAATCCCTCGCGCAGGCCGGGCTTGACACGGCAGGAATCGCCGCCAAGATCTTCCCCACCCTAGAAGAGGCCTTCCAGGACAGCCTTGCTATCGGCAAGGGCGGCATCGTCATCATGAGCCCCGCCTGCGCAAGCTTTGGCCTGTTCAAGAACTACAAGGAACGGGGAAAGGCCTTCGACAAGCTGGTAGAGGCAGTTTAACCCCGTTTTTTCACAAAAAAAGCCCCTATTCCCCCTTTACAAGCGGGTCACTTTAGCTAAGGACCACGCGGTCGTGGTGGAATTGGTAGACACGCTAGCTTGAGGTGCTAGTGGGAGCAATCTCATGACAGTTCAAGTCTGTCCGACCGCAGAAGAGACCCGGCTTAACCGCCGGGTTTTCTTTTTCTAAATTTGAAGCAAGGATATGAACCGCTTTGAACTGATAAAAACCTCGAAAAAATCCAAGGCCCGCCTTGGCGTGGTCCACACCGACCACGGCGACGTGACCACCCCCATCTTTATGCCGGTGGGCACCGAGGCCACCGTGAAGGCGGTGACACCCGCCCAGCTCAAGGACATCAAGGCGGAAATCATCTTGGCAAACACCTACCACCTGTACCTGCGCCCCACCACGCCCCGCATTGCCAAGGCGGGGGGCATCCACAAGTTCATGGCCTGGGACGGCCCGGTGCTAACCGACAGCGGCGGATTCCAGGTGTGGAGTCTGAAGGACCTCCGCAAAATCACCCCCGAAGGCGTAGAATTCCGGAGCATCCTGGACGGTTCGAAACACTTCTTTAGCCCGGCAAGCGTCATGAACGCCCAGAGAGAAATCGGCGCCGATATCATCATGGCGCTAGACGAGTGCACGCCCTTCCCCAGCACCGCGAAAGAGGCGGAACACAGCCTGAATTACACCCTCAAATGGACTGCCGAAGCCATGCAATGGCTTAAGGAGCACCCGCCTATCCATGGTTACGATCAGCAGTTCTTCGGCATCATTCAGGGCGGTATGCACAAGAACCTGCGCCAGCAGGCGATTGAACGTATTGCGGAACTGGGGCCCGACGGATTTGCCATGGGCGGTCTCTCCGTAGGCGAACCCACTGAAACCATGTACGAGATTGCAGATTTTTGCACCGACATTTTGCCCCAGGACCACGCCCGCTACGTGATGGGTGTGGGCACGCCCTGGAACCTGCTGGAGCTCATCGAGCGGGGCGTGGACATGTGCGACTGCGTGATGCCTACCCGCAACGCCCGCAACGGCATGCTGTTCACCAGCGAAGGCGTTCTGCGCTACAAGGCGGCCCGCCATGCCGAAGAATTCGACAAGCCGGTGGACCCAAATTGCGACTGCTACTGCTGCCGTAACTTCAGCCGGGCGTACCTGCGCCACCTGCACCACGCCGGAGAATCCCTAGGCTTTACGCTGGCCAGCATCCACAACCTGCACTTTTACCTGCACCTGATGCGACAGGCCAAGCAGCACATTGCCGACGACACCTTCGAAGAATGGAAGAAGGAACAGTGCGAAATTCTGCAAAGGGATTTGCAGTAATCACCAGCCAGGCCCGGTCTTGCTCAACTCCATCTACATCGAGATTACCGACGCTTGCAACCTGAATTGCAGTTTCTGCCCTTGCGGCTGTACCACGCGACACAACCGCACCTTCATGGACTCCGTCCTTTTTGAGCGTTGCATCCAGCAGGCGGCGCTCCATGCCGAAAATGTCTATTTCCACATTCTAGGAGAGCCCACGCTCCACCCCGGGTTTATCCATTACCTGAAGGCCCTAGAGATGACTCCCCTGAAGTTAAATTTGACCACCAACGGTACAACCATTGCACGGGTCGGCAAGCAGATGCTACAAAGCCCGGCCCTCCGGCAGGTAAACTTTTCCACCCACGCCTACGGGGAACTCGGGCCAGACCAGGCTCAGCCCTACCTGCAAGATGTACTGGATTTTTGCCAGATGGCTCTCGCAGAACGCCCGGACCTATATGTCAATCTCAGGCTCTGGAACGCGGGAGACTTTCCCGACGCAGACCGCCAGCAAAGCTGGAACCGCCTGATGCTTGCCCGGGTCGCACAGACATTCGGCCTCGACGGCAAAGACGTTCTAGACCCGGAACATTTCTGCAGCCGCCACAAGAGCTTTCCCGTCCAGAGCAGGCTCTACTTGCACCAGGATTCCCGCTTTGAATGGCCTAGTTTAGACGAGAGACGAGAGGCGAGAGACGAGAGATGTGTACAGGGAACCTGCCACGGGCTAGAAACCCATGTGGGAATCCTTCACGACGGGCGGGTAGTGCCCTGCTGTCTGGATTACCAGGGGCAAATCACCCTGGGAAACATTCAGGACCAGCCCCTGGCCGACATACTAAAAAGCCCCCTCGCCCAAAATCTGCGAGAAGGCTTCCAAAAGCACGAATTGCGTCACCCGTTGTGTCAAAACTGCTCTTTTTGCAGGCGTTTCAAGCAAAAAACGCCTAAAATGCCACCAAATAGAGCATCAAGCCCGTGAAAACCACCATAAAATTTGCAAAAAAAGCATTAGTGGCGAGATTTTTCACAAAATCAGGTCCCGTTTTCCGCAATCCCATCATGTGCTAATAGTAGAAAGAATATTCCATTTTTCAATGTAACAGAAATCACAATGCGATTTTCGTCACATTTTTCAAAATGGAATTATATTTATAGAAGCTATGAACGAGACCCTTTTTATCCAATCGCCCATCACCCTGGTGCTTTCCCTGGTCGCAATTATCCTTGCCGCCTCGTATTCCGCCATGATGGGGCAAAAAATCAAAGTTTCATCGCTCCCTTTTGCTGTCCGCTACCTGGTAATCACCATCATCGCCTGGAACATACTTGCCTTTGTAGGCACCCTGTTCTTTAGTGGGAACCACCCCGGTCTTGGCGGGCAAATCGTATTCGGCCTACAGGCCATGATCTGGATACAGGCGGGCAATACCATCTACAAGGTGGCCCTATTGAACCTCCATTCAAAATCCAAACTTCTCTGGAATATTTTCAATATTTTCGGCGTCGTTTTGGCAGCCGTTTCAACAGCAATTTTATGCCTGCACCCAGCCCTCATTACCGACTTTTCGCTGTTCGGGCACCAACCCTTCGCCCACCGGCCGAATTTCGTACTGTTCAGCATCTTCTTTTTCATCTTCGTTTTCCCGGAACTGCTCCGCAGCATCGTTGTGTTGCTGCGGAATGCCCTGCGCACCAGCGACCAGGCCCAAAGCCAAATCAGCATCTACATGACGGGAGCCCTCGCCTTCTTCGTCATCATCCCCCTGCTCTTCGACTTTTTTATTCCCTTCATCCAGCGCGGACAGACCAGCCACTTTATGCTGTGGTACCAGTTCTCGTACCTATTCCTGACCATTATCTGCGGGCAATACTACACCTCCATATCTTTCAGGAACAAGAGTGCCTCCTGGTTCTTGGACAAGTTGCGGAAAGACGTGGGCGACTGTTACTTTTCCTTTGACAACGATGGAAACATCCTCACGACAAACCCCGCGGCTGAAACCCTTTTCCGCATGACCGAAACCGACATGCAAAAGAAGAAAATCCAGGATCTGCTTCCCGGACTGGATATCAAGCGCGAAGGCACCAAAAGTAATGTCAGTGTCAGGATTTTGAACGAGCAGCACACCTTCAACGTGAGCGTTTACCGCATCCAAAAATCCCTGACCACATTCAACAACGTGCTTCTGCTCAGCGACCAGAGCAATTCGCTGTTGTACAAGCAGCGTATCGAATCCCTTAACGCCCAGTTTGCCGAATACAAGCAGGACCTTTTACGCTACCAGGACCGCTTGGATAGTTCCCAAAAGAAATCCAACGAAAACGAGAGCTTTCTCAACACCCTAATCAACGCGCTTCCTTTCCAGTTCTGGGCAAAGAACGAACATGGCGTCTACATGGCCCAAAACCAGCGGGACTTGCAAAAGCGGGGCAACCTGTTCCATACTACCGACGAAGCCGAAACCATTTCAAGCTACGAATTAGAAGCAAGGGAAAAGGGAACCCCCAATAGCCACACCAGTTTTGAACTAGACAACGGCAAGGAAATTTCCGAAGATGAAGCCAACGTGCAAATCAATTCCGGAAAGGCCGTTTCCATTTTCGAGAACATGTTCATTCCCATTATCTCAAAGCACTCGCCCTACAAGGTCATCGGCATCAAGATAGACATGACCGACCAAAAGCGCGTAGAGCGAGAAAGGAACATTCTCCAAGAACAAAAGAACATCCATTCTAGGCTCGAAGAACTGGGCACCCTTTGCGGAGCCTTCGCCCACGACTACAACAACATCCTGGGATCCCAAATCGGATTCTGCCAACTGGCATCGGAAATGCTTGGCGCCATCCAGTCCGAAGAAATGGACGACGGCATCAAGAAAAAGGTGCTCACCGCCGGAAACTTCGTGGCAGAAGCCACCAAGGCCGCCCAGCGGGGGAAAGTCTCGCTAGAAGAACTGCTGAACACCATCCGCGGCCAGGCCAAGACTACCGGCGACATCATTGTATTCGCCCCTTACATGATTATAGACGACGTCAAGAAAAAACTTTCCCTGACTTTGCCGCCCAATATTTCCATAGCTTCGGAAACCATCGACAAGACACTCCGCATTTCGGGAATCCCTGCGGCACTGGACCGGATTATAAGCAACCTTTCCAACAACGCCCTGTTCGCCATGAAGGAGATGGGCGGGACCCTCCGCTTCGACCTAGAGCGCGAAACACTGACCCAACAGTTGATTACCCCGTATGCTCCGCCTATTCCTCCCGGGAACTACGCAAAAATCACCATCGCCGACACGGGCACGGGCATGGATTCCAACACGCTGGAACGCATTTTCTCGCCGTTCTTTACCACAAAAGCCCCTGGCGAGGGGCTAGGCCTGGGTCTTTCTTCGGCCCTCCGCCTCCTAAAAGAGGGAAATGCCTATTTAACCGTGCAGACAAGACTTGGCGAAGGTACCACTTTTAATCTATATTGGTCTTTGTATAACGAAACTCAAGGGGAAAATAATGGCCACAGTTCTAATCATTGATGACGACACCCAGTTCAATCTGATGCTCAAGTCGGCATTGGAAATCAAGGGCTACGAAGTATCCACCGCAGCCAACGGGAAAGAAGGCAAGGCTCTTTACCAGAACAAGAAATTCGATGTCATCATTACCGACATCATCATGCCCGATGTAGACGGCTACGAAGTCATTCTGGACCTCCGCCGCATGGGTATGAGCGACAGGACCATTGCCGTAAGTGGTGGCGGACGTACCGCTGCCGATGACTACCTGGTAACCGCCCAGCATTTTGACGTGGCGGCAACCTTCAACAAACCCATAGATCTGCAGGCCCTCCGCGAAAAGGTGGACGAAATTATCAAGAGCCACAGCTAATCTATGAATATCCTGATCGCCGATTTAGACGATTCCTTTATCAGCGACATCCGGAGTTCCTGGTCCCTAAGCGACACGGAACTTATCCTCTGCAGCGACAGGGAATCCCTAATGCCTCTCGTCAAGAAGGATTCTATAGACCTTGCGTTTATAGAGGTTCCCCTACTGACCCACTCCAACATGGACATGGTCAGCTTCTTGAAGGAGAAGAACCCCGGCATCGAAATCTTTGTACTCTGCGACAGCAAGAACTGGCCTGGTGCCACCAGCGCCATCGCCAGAGGCGCCAACAGCTTCTTGATGAAACCCGCCACGGTGGAGCAGCTGGAAGACATCGCCAAGAAAATCCAGGCGCAACAGCAGAATCAGTCTACCCACCAGCTCATGGAATCCCAGGTTCTGGACAGTCTCCTGGGTGACACGCCCGAGATGCGGAAAATTCTCAAGACGGTCTATAAGATTGCCCCTACCACAAGCACCGTCCTGATTACGGGAGAATCGGGTTCCGGCAAGGAGTTTCTGGCCAACGTTATACACCGCTACAGCAAGCGTGCCAATTCCCCCTTTGTGGCCGTAAACTGCGGCGCCATTCCCGAGAACCTTATCGAGAGCGAACTTTTCGGCAGCAAGAAGGGTTCCTACACAGGCTCCACCGCCGACAAGAAAGGCCTTTTCGAATCTGCCAACGGCGGCACCCTCTTCCTGGACGAAGTGGGCGAACTCTCTCTTTCCACCCAGGTCAAGCTGCTACGCTTTTTACAGAACCATGAAATCCGTAGGGTGGGCGAAACCGAAGCCCGCTATCTGGATGTGCGCATCGTGGCGGCCACCAACCGTGACTTGCAACTGGCCATGGAGGACGGACGGTTCCGCGAAGACCTGTACTACAGGCTGAACACCTTCCACCTGCACCTGCCTCCCCTCAGGGAACGCAGGCCCGTAATCCCGACACTGGTCCATTACTTTGTCCTAAAGAACAAGGAAATTACAGGGAAAGAGATTACCGAGTTGGAACCGGCGGCACAGTACGCCCTTTCCAAGTACGCCTACCCCGGAAACATCCGCGAGCTTGAAAACATCGTGGAGCACGCCATCGTGCTTTCAGAAAACGGCGTCATCCGCCTTGAAGACCTTCCCGAAAACGTGCAAGAAGAGGCCCGCGAAAAGACCCTGGCCATTCCGCACCAGAAGACAGAACAAGAAGTCACAGCATTACCCCTGCAGTCGTCAACGGTTTCGGCAAAGTCTGAAACTACCCGCGGAATAACCGATGACGAAGATGCCTCTGGCGAGATTCTTTCACTGGAAGAGATGGAGCGCAGGCACATTCTCCACGCTCTAAGCGTCTGCAAGAACAACAAGACCGAAGTCTGCAAGAAACTGGGTATCAGCCGCGCTACCCTTTGGCGCAAACTCAAAGAACTGCAAATCGCCGTAGAAGACTAGACTTCTACAAGGGTGGCCACCAGGGCGCTTTCCTTGGTAAGTCCGGAACCAACAAAGTCTATTCCCTGAGAACGGCTCCACGCCGTCCGAGCACCACGGCAAATTTGGCGAACAGAAGCAAGTACATCTGCCGAGAACTTTTCCAAAACGAATTCGCTGTAGTTGGAACTCACCATAAAGAAGGCGCCATCATTCAGCAACCCGGCGCATTGCTTCACCAAGGGCATCAGGTGCTCACGAACATTGAAATTGCCGCCCTTAAACCGAGCGAAGCTTGGCGGGTCCAGCACGATGCCGTCAAATTTCAAGCCCTTCTTCAAAGCCCACTGCACATATTCCAAGGCAGAACCCCTGAAAAATTCACCAGGCCGTAAGTCCAGACCGTTCAGGGCATAATTCTCGCGGCCCTTATCCAGAATCTTTCCGCTGATGTCGGCGTTGGTTGCAATTTCTGCTCCACCCAGGCGGGCATGAACAGAGAAAGAGCATGTATAACTGAACAAGTTCAAAAACCTTGGTCCAGTACGCTCACCCACTTCCAGGCGCACGTCCCGCATATCCAGGAACAGCCCCGGGTTTACCGTGTCCAGCAAGTCCACATGAAAGCGGGCCTTGCCTTCGCGTACCGTACCGACAGCCTGCTCCGGCGTACCAGCCAGCACATCCATGCGGGGGTGTTCCAGGGAACGGCCCGAAGGATCGGTGCGAAATTTCGCTACTAGAAATTCCGGTTGGAACAAGTCCAGTGCAGCAGCCTTAATTTGTTCAAAATCCTTCAGTGCATTCGCCGAGAAGAACTGCAGCTGGTAACGCCCGCCGAACCGGTCCAACGTCACACCGGGGACTCCGTCACCGATTCCATTAAAAAGGCGGTAAGCGTCAGTCACCTCTTCTAGAGGTTCCCTCAAGCTCGCCGCCCTGCGGAAAATGTCAATTAAACTTGCCAACAGACCTTAATATAATTTTTTCCAGGTCGTTAATCGTGAGCCACGTAGCCCCAGGCGTTAAGCTGGGGCGGTGGCGAGAGGGCGGGCCTACCATACTAGTTTATTTAACTCTAGCACGCCCGGTCGTTAGTCATGGGACTTTCGCCCCTCAGGCTCAAGTCCCCGACTCATCGGCTCAGCCATACAGGAAAGCATGCTTTCCTGTGCGGCGTTCGCCTCTTAGTCGTTCATCATGTGGTCGTAGAACTTGCGGTACATATCCTTTTCCGGAGTCTTACGGATAGCGATGGCATCTTGCGGATGGCGGTTCAGCATACCCGTAATCATCTGCGGAATGATATACCCCCATTCGTACTTGTCGCGGAGCGGCAAGAACAATTCCTGGATGGCATCCAGCACAGGGCGCAAGTCGTACTTCGGGTTCTTAAGGAAGCTGAGCAAAAGTTCGGTGGTGCAGTTTCCAGCGCCACGTCCCATGCCGGAAACGGAACCGTCCAGGTAGTCCACGTG
>CACZII010000053.1:0-661 GCA_902781185.1 Fibrobacter succinogenes | reverse complement strand
ACGTCGGCCTTGCATTCTTCGTTCACCTGGTGGAGCGCTTCGTCCAGCTCCGGACCACGATCACGGCTCACAGCCATGATGTTGAGCGTCGTCTCGTAGCCCATGTCGTGGAAGGCGTTCACCATGCTGATACCCTTGTCGATATTCTTCACATAGCTTGCCACGCGGAACATCTGGTACGGGCTTTCGGCAGCAGGCTTCACGGCGTCCATGTTCACGCGGCCTACGTCGGCCATCACAGCCATCTTCATCTTGGATTCGATGCCGTCCTTCACTTTCCACAGCAGGTCATCGTCACAGAACTTCCACGGACCGTATTCCTTAGGGTCAAAAAGTTCGGGCGAGTTCTTGTAACCCATTTCCATGTAGTCGATACCGGCGGCAGAGAGGAGGGTGTAAAGACGACGGACGAATTCCAGAGAGAAGTCGTGCTTGTTGACGAGGCCGCCGTCGCGGATGGTGCAGTCGAGAACTTTGATGCTTTCGTAGTACATGGTTAGGTTGTAGGTTGTAGGTTGTAGGTTGTAGGTTATAGGTTGTAGGGGTTAGGATTTATAGTCGGAGGGGAATTTAGAATAAGGGAAAGACCAAATCAACGGGTTTGGTAGAATTTGACAAAATTTCTTTATTTTTAACGCTATTTTTGCGTAAATTTTTCAAA
>CACZII010000052.1 GCA_902781185.1 Fibrobacter succinogenes | reverse complement strand
CACTGGGAACTCTACGGAGAACTCCTGTGGGACGATATGAAATCGCCTACCAGCATGTTTGATGACAGCTGGTGGGGCAACAAGTGGGCCACCTCCATAGGCCTTGCCCGAGACAGTCTGCGCCTGGGCCCAGCCTTATTCGGGTGGTTCACGGAATTTACCCGTATCGAGCCCTGGGTCTACACCCACCATAAGGGTGGCGGTTACACCTATGCCCACTATAATCAAAGTTTGGGAAGCAACCTTGGCCCCAATAGCGAAGAACTGTACACGGAACTAGATGCAAAAGTCGCTTTCTTAGATGTAGCACTGTTCGCCAGCATGGTCAAAAAATGCAACACCTTCGGAAGCCACATACGGGACATTCACCACCCCGAGGGAGCCACCGACAAGCACTTCTTGAGAAAGGGATGGACCGATGAATACCAGGAGTTTGGCGGATCCCTAAAAGTGGAACCCTGGGATTTTATTTCCCTGGAAGTAGGCTATTCCCGATTCTTCGGGGACTACGAAGGCTATACAGCTAGGGTTGCTGGCAGCCTACAGTGGTAAAGTCCACACTCTTCAACAGCTCTGCCATTTCATCCGGAAAGTGTAAATCCATAAAGACTCTGGAACTATCCCAATAGGGCAATTGTAGCTCTACCTTGTAGGCGTAAAGCATCTGATGATGCGCTCCGAGAACGGCAAAGTCCTCCTCGGAAAGGGTGCCGCCACCAGACATCTTCTGGTAATACTTTCCATCAAAGCTATAAAGCCTGTCCCCTACGATAGGAAAACCAAGCTCCGAAAGATGGGCCCGGATCTGGTGCTTGCGCCCCGTCAAAAGTTCGCATTCTACCACGGAGCGGGGCATGTTGCCATTCAAAACAGCCAAACGTTTAAATAGCGTAGAGCAAGGCTTTCCGCCCGGCGTATGGAACATCTTGATACGCACAGGGGCTTCCGGATTTTCGGCCAGGGGCATATCGCACCGGACTTCTCCATCGGGAAACACTCCTGGAACCACAGCCACATAAAATTTGCGCAGCAGAATACGATCCAAGTGTTTCTGGAATCGGGATGCCGTATCCGCACTTTTGGCAAACAGCATGATTCCGCCGGTATCCCGGTCTAAGCGGTGCATGGGCGTTGCTGTTTCGCAGTCAAAACCCCTGCGGATAATTGCCGTAAAGGTGTTGTAGAAGATTCGTCCCGTATGGTGAACGGGAACACCCGCAGGCTTCGCCACCAGCAAGAATTCTTCATCCTCAAAAAGCATCTCGTAATGGGTGGGTACATCGGGCTCACTGTAATTTTCCACATGGTAGACTACCTTATCACCCCTGTGGCCCACGGTTTCCAGATCAGCTATTTTCCCGTTGATGGAAACCAAACCTCGTGAAAGGCTGTCTATCCATTCTTCCCTGCTGTGGTAGGTGAACCTTTCCGAAAGGCTATCCAACAAAAGCCGACCATTCTGTTCAGGCCGGACTTCACTTTCAAAGAACATGTCCTTGGGGGCACTCACCTAAGGGAATCCCTGACGTAGCCCGAAGAATCCCGAAGTTCATCTATCACGTCGAAGGCGAGAGAGCCAATCACAGCGCCGTCTTTATAGGCGGTTTCTACACGATACTTTCCAGCAGGCACCTTACTCTTCTTAGAATAGCTTCTGAAGCCCTGTTCACGGCCACCATTGATAACCATACGGCCCGATGAAATCTTGTCTGTCAAGCGGTAATTACCTGTAGAAGGATCCTTGTAATACCAGCGGTATTCCAATTCCGCCTTCAGCTCTGCAGGAGCATAGACGGCCGCCAGAAAATAGACTTCTCCATCGGGAGCCTTATGGACAGAAGGAGCCTTAAGACCAAATTTCTGTAAAAAGCTGGGAGAATCCACATCACAAGAGAAGTTCTTCCGGTCAAAATTCTGGCAGGGCATCTGTTGCTTCAGAACAAGTGGTACAGGCGGGACCCAGTTCATCAGGTAGGCCGCCACCAGCAGAGAACTGATGAGGATTGGGGCTATCAAGACAGCCTTACTCCGATGGGAAATTTTCCATATCCACACACAAAGGCCCAAAGAAAGAAGAGTACTAAGCAGGAACCAGAAAAAGCCTATCCGGTGAACAAGGTGCGGAATGGTAAAGTTCATGAACATGGTTCCCAGCAGGCAGAAAAACGCAAGGCTCACTCCAAAGCTCTCGTAATGCTTTTGCAAGAATTCATTTCCCACTAGCATGCAGGCTAGAACAATAACAAGCAGGAACGAAGCCAAGGAACCGCTGCTCTTGAAATAACACACCACAAGGGCGCTAAACAGACCGCCAAAAAGGAACTGCACAGCCCAGGTAAAACGGGCCTTCCAGACAGTGCTCCATTCCCTGTCCAGAAAACGATGGTGAACCACAATGGCATTCACAGGAACTGCCGTAGATTCATAACCAATCTTATCCGCCAATTGCTGAGCCTTGTTTTCTGCAGCGGATTTAAGTTTCTCTGCAACTTCTTCGACCTTGGTCTGGGGCTCTTTGGAAGAGGCCGGCTCCGCAGCCGCCTGGACCCCCTGTGCTTTCGCCACAGCGGCAAGGCGTTCCTTGGTCCAACCTTCCGGGTGATCCAGCTTTGCAGACAGGAGTATCACGAGAATAAAGGCACCCACGTAATACGCCAGCAGAATCAGCAGATCTGAACCATAGACCATGGTCCCTAAGGTAATAGAGTCCCAACCGAACCCTGCAAGAAAGGCAATAGCAGGAAAAAATTTTTCCAACTTTTGAACAATCGGATTTGAACGGAGCTGTTCGATATATTTTTTCATGGGAAACACTAGGCACTATAAAGGCCGTTCTCTAGAATGTATCGGTAAATCTCGGGCAGTAATCCTTCAGGGCAGACTCCCCTGTTCTTCAACAAGCTCCTGCGAATTTCAGTACTGGAAAAGCGTCCAACGAACCCTTCCTTAGGCCCAAGCCAGAACAAGCCAGCATAACCCTTAGCCTTATGGGCTTCCGGATCGAGAATCTGGGAACCGGCACGGGCAAAGACAATCAACTCAAATTCCTTCATCAATTGTTCGCCATTGAATTCCGTACCATAAAAATTCAGGGGATCACGCCAATGGGGCATGGTCTCATAACTATCGGCACCTGTAAGCAGACGGAAATTGATATCGGGAAATTTTTCCTGAAGTTGCTTCAGGAACACATAAGTACCACGATAATCGCCCTGTTCAATTTCCAAATCAGAAAGGATAAAGCGAGGCTCGTAACTAGTGGCCATCGAAAGCATCTTGAAACGATGTTCCGGCGAGGCATTAATGGTCTTATCCCACCTGTCAGGGCTGGGCATAAACCAGACTTCGTCACAGAAGCCTTTTTTCAAACACAAATCAGCCACATAGACATGATCTCTATGGACAGGGTCAAAGGCCCCACCCATGACTGCAACAGTCTTAGAAGACATAGGCGGCAAATCCCAAATTGAATTGGATACGGCTCCCAGAAACCGACTTACCCATAAACGGGTCATAATGGTCCAGGACCCAGCGATAGCTGACTTCAGCAAAAAGCATGGATGTGGCAAAGATGTTGATGACCGAGCCGAAGCCCGCTCCCCATTCGTTCCAGGCAATGTCTCCCAGGTCAGAAAGTTCCTTTACCCTAGAGTATGCACCTGTAATATAGAACAGGCTCCATGCATGGACGCCCAGTTCCACATCAAAATTAGAATGGTCTATCTCGTACTTTTCATTATCGGATTCTTCCTGATAATCAAAGAAGCCATAACCAACTCTCAAATATCCAATTCCAGGGTACCAGATGCCTACCATGGGCTCAATCTGGCGGAGGCCGAGTCCCTGACTCGCCCCTACGCCCGTCCCCGAGCCAAATCCAAGTGCACCACCCAAAAATAGAGGCGTACGGATTCCCGCAAGGGTGGATCCTCCGCTCTCCTGGGCAAAAACGCTTGTCACCGAAAGAGACAGAAAAAGAAAGATAGCCCACAAAAAACGATGTTTCATACCTTATCCGTCATTCACCTATAAAACTAAAAAAAGCGCGATAACTAACCCAAGCAGAGCATTCAAAAAAGCATCTACCTTGGACAACAAGTAGGTTTTTCGAGGAAATTCACCCTTTCTCAAGATCTGAAGCAGGGCAAAATCCGAAATAAAAAGGGTCAGCACTAGCTTTACGGCGACCAGAACCGTTATCCATACCGCAAAATCAGAAAACCGGGTCAAAACCACATAAACGGCAGACAAGATAAAAGACAGAAGAAAATTGGAACGACGCATAGCCGCCTCCCCGGCCCCATTTTCATGGGCAATTTCCTTCAGGTCAATCGCCTTTTCAGAAAGGGACTGGTAGCTGGCCAAAAACTCCGAGATGTTATACCCCATCATCAAAATCGAAGCCACAAGCATTATCTTAGAAGCGATGTCCACCTAACCCAAACTCCCTAGTTTCTCGAATTTAAAATGCGCAAGTAACTAGCATAGCGAGCCCGTGAGAGTTTTCCCGATTCTACAGCCTCACGGACAGAACAACCCGGTTCCTTCAGATGCAGGCAGTTACTGTACTTACAGGTGAAAAGGTCCCCTTCAAAAAAGCCTGGGAAAATCTTTGCCAGGGTCTCGCCGTCCATGTCGTCTTCGCCATTAGAAAGTCCAATACTCCGGATGCCCGGCGTATCGATAACGTAGCCACCACCCGGGAAATCAAACAGGCTTGAAGAGGTCGTGGTATGCCGTCCCTTGCCGTCACGTTCCCGAACCTCACCCGTTTCCAGCTCGGCACCTGGCACAAGGGCGTTCACCAATGTGGACTTACCTACCCCGCTCTGACCGCTGAACACCGAAGACTTGCCCAACAATTCGCGACGGAGTTCTTCAAGTCCCATGCCTGTCTTGACACTTACAGGAATCACCTTGTCCACAATGGTCATAAAGTCCCGAATATCATCGGACAAATCCGCCTCCCCATTGGGGAGCAAATCCATCTTGGTCAGCACCAGCACAAAAGGCAAATCATTCAGGTTCGCCGCCAGCAAGAAACGGTCCATAAACCCGTAGTTAAATTCAGGCTGGGTCACGCTGGCCACAATCACCACCTGATCAATGTTGGCCGCCAGCGTCAGCTTACGCCTAAAACTATCCCGAGGGCCAGGCCGTTTAAGTTCGCTCTTTCGCGGCAGCACACGCACCACACAATACTTCTGGGAACCTACCCCCTCGCCCGTATCTTCGTCCTCATTCACCTGGCCCAGCAGCACGCGGTCTCCTACGGCAGGGAATTCTCCCAGGGCCTTGGAGGTGGTGGCTCTGTACATGGCGGTAACGGTTCCCTCGGGCAAGCGAACTTCGCAGGTACGGCGATGCACCTCCACAACCAGGCCTTCTACACAATCCTTCTCATCTATCTTTTCTAGAGGGTCCTTAATTTTCTTGATGCGGGGATTCTTGAATTCGCGACTGAAACGTTCCTTGACCGGTCGCTCGTCCACCACACCAGATTCCAGCTCCCGCATCACGTCAATGCGGCGGCTACGATGGTCACGGCGTGTAGGCTTTACACGGCGAAGCGGTTCTGGTTCGTCTTCGAAATCCCTATTTTGCATCTTTCTTGCCACTTAGAAAAGCAGGGAGCGTTTCTTCCAATTCTTCTTCGGTAACCGGCCTGTTCTGGCGGATGGACTCCATCAGAAAATGTATTGCCTTGAGCCGTCCATTGCACTTTTCAATGCAGTTGTCGTAAAAGCCCTTAGTCTTATAGTCGCCTTCGACTACGCGTTCCGATGCGTACAGAAAATGCTCCACACAAATGGAGAGCTGGTCTGCCTCCGCACGCAAATCGGCAAGGTTACTCTTGGTAAAAAACGCCATAGGACAAATATAGTAATTCTCCCCTTTTACTATATTCTTGACATGCTTCTAGCACTTTTCAAAATGATCCGCCCAGTCAACATCGTCATCGCCATGGTGACGCTATCCATCGGCTATTACCTGCTGGGAGTCTTGCCCCTACAGGAGATCGGGGCCTTCGTAGAAATCTCCCACTGTGATACCGTCGATGCCACAAGTGCGCGCTACATAGAAAACATCAGCTGGATTACGCTGATTCTCCAAACCCTCGGTTTGGCCTTCGCTATCGGCTTTGCCAACATCCAGAATGACATTTTGGATTTAGAGACAGACAAGTTGAACCAGCCAAACCGCCCTTTAGTCACCGGAAAAATTTCTGTCCTGGTAGCCAAGCGGGTTTGGATTGCCTTATTTGTCCTTACTCTACTCTGCGGATTTTCAGAAAGCCTAATCAGCAAGACCGGCTTCACATCGGCCATTTTCTTTGTACTGCTCTGTGGTTTGCTGATTGCCTACAACAAGAGGCTCAAGCACATACCTCTCCTAAAGAACATGACAGTGGCCCTCATGTGTGCCACCCCCCTTATCCTGTGCCTTTTCACTCCTACGGGAGTCCCGGAAACTGAAGACATCCAGTGGACAGTGGCCGATAAAATCGGTTTCCTGTACCCGGCCATGATGTTTGCATTCCTACTCACGACCGCGCGGGAAATTTACAAGGATTTGGAAGACGAAATCGGCGATCTCAAGGCGGGCATCATGACGTTCCCACTAATCGCGGGAGCACCTGTAGCAAGGCGGCTCGCAGGATTTATCTGTATTTTCTGCTGGGCCCTGCTTCCGCTTCCCGTAGTGCAGGGGTACTATCCCACCCTTTTCCTAATTATTACGGCAGCCGTTCTTACACCGACATTTGTCGCCATTCTTGTTTTCGCCTATAAGAAGAACTACCGTAGAGCTCAAAAACTTGTCAAGGTCGCCATGTTCGCAGGCCTGGTAGCTCTACTCGTCTGCAGTTTCTAAAGCGTATCAATCCGCTTGATTAGTAGCGGACGATATTGAAATTCAGCCCTACGGTCCAAGACTTGGATGTGGCCGCTCCACCATTGAAGAACAAGCCATCCATGGTTCCGTTAGCGGAGAGTCCTACGCTCCACTGCGGTGCGATACGCCACAGTTTTCCTAATTCCAGAACCATCACCATACCCGATTCGGCGATTTCGAAATCGTCGCTGTAATCGTCATAGTAGTCATACTCGGAATCCGTACCTGCGGCTTCATACACAACACCCACAGTTGCTCCGACAAAGGCCCCATGCAAGACACTATTGGTATCCGTAGAGAAGAAGAAGTTCGTTCCACCCCCCAATGCAAAACGGAGTCCATCCATTTCAAAATCGGCACGTATTTTTTCACGGCCACCGCTATAACGGCGCACCTTGAAATCTCCGGAGGAAACGGCAGACAGGTCCATATTGCAGAAGAGAGCCAACCTATTGGAAACAAGGGTCCCCAGTTTCATGGAAATATCAGGACCATAGCCGGAATATTTCCTACGAATCGAATTTCCCTTGTCACCGACTATCCATACACCTTCCTTGTTGGGATCCTTAGTCCTGATATACTCCTTGAAAGACAGGTTAACGTAGCGAAGTCCAAGCCCAAAAGACAAGAAAAACTGGTTCCTTTCATGGGACACACTTTCTTGAGTAGGCTGGGTCTGAGACGCTAGAATTGAGCTAAACGAGACCGGCGTTGCAGAACGAGGCGCTGCGCTATCGGGCGAAACTTCAGCCTCTTTCGCGGTCTGAACAGAAGCTACGCTATCTCCCGTGACAGAGGCATTCTCCGAACCCAAAGAGTCGGACTTTGCCTCAACGGAATCCTGGACGGTACTGTCCAAAGCAGGGGCATTTTCTGTCGAAGTCGCAACGGTATCCGAGACGGCAACCTGTTCTGTAGGCATCGGCTGCGAATCCACTCTGATAAACAGGGTATCTGACGTAGGTGTATTATCGGCATTGGCCGCTAGGGCTGCAACTGCAAAAACAAAAGGTGTAAAGTAACTGATTCTCATAATGCTCAAAATATATATTTTTCTAAATTGTGCTTTAGAATGAACATTTCCACAGGTCTATAACCTGACACCTGTTTATGAAAAACGTCGATACTATTGCAGTTTTGGACTTTGGCGGGCAGTACGCCCACTTGATTGCTAACCGCGTGCGCCGTCTGGGCGTGTTTACCGAAATCCACTCCCCTGCCGCCCCGGTTTCTGAACTCGAAGGCGTGAAGGGAATCATTTACAGTGGCGGTCCGTCGAGCGTTTACGCAGCCGACGCCCCGGAATACAATCCCGAAATTTTGAACCTCCCGGTGCCGAAGCTCGGCATCTGCTATGGTCACCAGCTTATCGCCCAACAGTTGGGCGGTCACGTGGAACCGGGCAAGGTCAAGGAATACGGCATCGCCGACCTCATCGTGGGCGACGAAAAGTGCCCGATTTTGAAGGACCTCCCGAAGGCATCCCCCATGTGGATGAGCCACGGCGACCAGGTGACGAAGCTCCCGGAGGGCTACAAGATTGTGGCCAGCACCAAGGACTGCGAAATCGCCGCCGTCGCCTTCGACAGCGACAAGCCTGAACGCCAGATTTTCGGCATCCAGTTCCACCCCGAAGTCACCCACAGCAAGTTCGGCATGAAGTTGCTCGAAAACTTCATCGACTTCACCGGCGCCAAGAAGACTTGGAACATGAAGAGCTACCTGCCGCTCATCACGGAACGCATCAAGGAACAGGTCAAGGACCGCAAGGTTTTCTTGCTCGTGAGTGGCGGCGTGGACTCCACCGTTGCATTCGTGCTCCTGAACCGCGTACTCGGACCGGAAAAAGTCCTGGGCCTGCACGTGGACAACGGCATGATGCGCCTCGGCGAATCCCAGAAGATTATGGAATTTTTGAAGGCCGAGGGGATGAACAATCTGAAAGTTCGCGATGCAAGCGAGCACTTCCTCGCGAAGCTCAAGGGCGTGACTGCACCCGAAACCAAGCGCGGTATTATCGGCAAGGAATTCCTGACGGTGAAAGACGAGGAAATGGCGAAGCTCAACCTTGATCCGAACCAGTGGATGATGGCGCAGGGCACCATCTACCCCGACACCATCGAAAGCGGCGGCACCAAGAACGCCGACAAGATCAAGACGCACCACAACCGCGTGCAAGAAGTCTTGGACCTCATGGAAAAGGGCCT
>CACZII010000051.1 GCA_902781185.1 Fibrobacter succinogenes | reverse complement strand
CTCGAAGGCACGAACCAGCTTATGAGCGAAGTGCTTTTGGAGAACGTTCCTTGGCTTACCGACGACAAGATGGTGGCTTTCAGCGGACCTTCCCATGCCGAAGAAGTGAGTCGTCACATCTTTACGACCATTGTGGCTGCTTGCGTGAACGAAGAATCGGCAAAGCTGGTGCAGAAGGTCATGAGCTGCTCTTACCTGCGTGTTTACAGCTCTACCGATATCATTGGCGTGGAACTCTGCGGTTCTGTTAAGAACGTGATTGCCATTGCTTCTGGTGTACTTTATGGTCTTGAGGCTACGGGCAAGTACAAAGTGGGCGATAATTCCCGTGCTGCAATCCTGACCCGCGGTCAGGCTGAAATGTGCCGCTTGGGCAAGGCCCTTGGCGCAAAGCCCGAAACCTTCGCTGGTCTTGCCGGTATGGGAGACCTGATTGTGACCTGCCTTTCCCAGCATAGCCGCAACCGCTATGTGGGTGAACACATTGGTAAGGGCGAAACCATTGATCAGGTTCTCGCCGGCATGAAAATGGTGGCCGAAGGCGTGCCTACCTGCAAGAGCACCAAGGCCCTGGCCGACAAGCTCGGCGTCGAGATGCCCATTGTGAATGCCGTTCACGCCCTTCTTTTTGAAGGCAAGAACGTGGACGACGTTATCAAGGAAATGTGGGGCCGCGAACTGAAGGAAGAAGTCTGGGGCTAGTTTTTCCGACTTCCTGCAAGCAATACGACAGCCCCTTGCGCAGCTTGGAACAGCAGGGGGATGTAGCCCAAAAGTCCAGCCGAAAGTACGATGGGGGCGGGTATTCCCAGAAGCCCAGTAAATAGGGCTACTTGTACGCCTTCACGCACGCCTATGCCGTTTAACGATATGGGCAGCATGGAGACAACAATGGTAATGCTTGTAAACACCACCAGAATGCTAATGTCTATAGTTTGCCCAACGGCCCTGAAATAGGCGTAGGCCATAAACAGGGTCAAGAGCTGCAGCCATAGGGAATCTAAAGACGAAAGAAGAACTTGCTTCTTGTATTGCCTGTAGATAGACAGGCTTTTTTGCATTTTGGGGATGAATGTTAGCTTGTTCGTTATGGCAGCGGGAATCGGGACTTTGTCGGAAAAGAGACAGAGGGTGACAATGACCATGCATGCCAAAAGAGCTATAGTCATAACCATGGTATAGCCAAAGGGAATTTCGGTCTTGCTTAGGGCAAAGGGCAGAGCAATAAAGAAGCACAGGAACATGGCCAAGAGCCCCTGGATGCGGGAAAGGAATACGGCTGAAATGGATTGGCTTGTCTGGTTGAACTTCTTACCGAATGCAAGGGATTTTACAGCATCTCCACCGAACCCAGTGGGGAGCAGGTTGTTGAAAAAATACCCCAGGGCTGTATAGGCGTAGTAAGTCTTGAAGGGGATTTCTGGACCTTGTACCGAAAGGCCTTTCCAGCGGTTGGCCTGGATCAGCATAATCAGGTTGGCGGCCACAAGCATGGCGATAACCCAGGGAATCATGGACGATGTCCAGTTTTCCATAACGCTTGAGAAAGGAATCTTGTAAAAAATGTAGACGAAACCGCCCACGCTTACGAGAAGCTGGAAAATTCGTTTCACCAAAAGCTTTGTGGCTGTTGTACTTGCCGTCATTACTTGTAAAAATAGCATTTTTAACCAGGAAAATTTTATATTTTGAGGGAGAGGTTTTTATGTACCCGAATAAAGTTCGTTACGATATCGCCATGCTCGTTCCCCCTGATGCCAAAACTGTGCTTGAAATCGGGGCGGGTTCTGGCAAGAATTGCGTGATTTACCCTAAGGATTCCTATAAGGTGGCTATAGAGCCTGAAAACAGAACAGACTGCCAGACGGCAGACAATTTTCCGGGTGGTTTCAATGAATACCATCATGTGCTCTACGAAGACTTCAAAGAAGACCGCAAGTTCGACCTGATAGTCATGTGCGATGTGCTGGAACACGTGAACGACCCTGTGGATTTGATCAATTTCTGTAAAAGGCATTTGACCCCAGAAGGCCATATCCTTCTTTCTTTGCCCAATTTTATTTGCGTTGAGAATATCCTCAAGATTGTCTTGACTAGGGATTTCCGCTATGTGAAGGTGGACCAGGGTGAAAAGGCGTTGGGCGTTTTGGATATCAACCACAAGACATTTTGGACCAAGAAAAGTTTTATCCGCTTTGCCAAAGAAAATGGCCTAGAAGTCGAACGTATTGTGGGAATCCGCAAACAATTGAAGTTTATGCCAAACGTTTTGAGCCATTTAAGTTATATTCCTTTTCAGTATGGTTTCTTGACTAAAATCAAAAAATAGGAGGTCTCGGTATGAACGTGCTCAGGACTCTAGCTGCTGCGGTTACTTTCGTTCTGCTTGTATGCCTGTGCGGCTGCTCTGAAAAATCGTTGTCCGATTCGTCTGAACAGACCTATTCGACTGTAGGTGTGACAAGAATTGATGCCTCCGTGGCAAAGGCCCGTCTTGCTCAGTGCTCCAGAGATGTGGAACATTTTTGGGTTGTGGATGGAGATACGCTTTCTATTGAAGTAGACGATACGTTTTCTGATAATGGCTTTGCCGTAGAGGCGGATGTTATTATTGAATCGCATCAGGGCTATATTACTTTAGCTTCTGCCGGGGTAGATGGCGATGCCGATGCTTGGGCGCTCCGTGTAGAAAACGGAATTCCGTTTTTTACATGGCGGGATGCTTCTACAGAGGGCCAGTGGCTTAAGTTGGAGGCCCAGACTCCGTTAAAACTGAACGAGCTGGAAACGGTACGGGCAGAACGTGTGGATTCACTTACAGTCTTGTATGTTGATGGGGAAATCTGTGCCGCGGGAATTGCTAGCGGTGCGGTACGCTCTCTGGAAGGGTCCTTCACCATTGGATTTGACCCTACGGAGGTGACAGAAAATACGCCTGGCCGTGTGATGTGTGTTCGGTTTGACAAAGTTCACAATATGAAGGTAGCGGGAAAGCCCGAGGAAACTCCAGTCAAGTCTATTGCCGAAGATTGGGATTCTTCTCAAGAGGAGTGGATTGCCGCATGGGAATTTAATGACCCTGCCCATATAGGTCGGGACTACACGGGGAACGGCTTTGACGCCGTCGTTGGAGAGGGTGCGGTGTTGAATGACGAAGGTGTTGCTGTTTTCGATGGTGCCTCCGGGTTGAAAATTCCACTTTCCGATAGTCTGCTCCAGAATGAATTTGTTGTAGAAACCCGAATCAAGGTGGATAGCTTTGGGTCAATGAAGAACATCATTGTGGCCGAACCCCCTGGCCGTGGTGTAGATGGCTGGATGCTTCGCGTAGACGAAGAAACCCTTCGCCTTCATTTACGGGATTCGGAAAAGAATGGTGACGATTGGCAGGTTTTTGCGGGAAAAGATTTAGTGTTGGGGCAATGGATGAAAATCCGGGTGGAACGCTCCGCGGATAGTATCCGGGTGTTCCAGAATGGAGAATTAACGGTTGCCGCTTCTTACTATGGCGATGTTACCCAGCAAAGGTACGACTGGGCAATCGGCTATGACGCAATGAACCAGAATTATCATACCCGTTACTTTGAGGGGGCTATAGACTACATCCGCTATGGGCATTTTACGAAATTTAGTGAAGGCTCCATGACAAAAACCGACGACTCAAAAGGAAACCTGCTGGTGGCGTGGGAATTCAATGACCCTGCATTCGTGGGCCTGGACAAGATGAGTAACAATTCGGTTAAAATTGTAGAAGGTTCTGCCGCGATAGAAGACAAGGCCTTGAAATTGGATGGAAAGTCTGGCTTGCCCGTAAAGCTTACCACTACATTCTGCCGCAAGAATTTTGCCGTAGAAGCCAGGGTGAAACCGACCTCGTTTGGTAAAATTCAGAATGTATTTGTGGCAGAGCCTCCAGGACGTTACGGCGATGGCTGGATGGTGCGAATTGATGACGGTGTTCTGCGGGTCCACCTGCGTGACGAAGGTGTCGATGGAGTTGAATGGAAAACCTTTACGGGCAAGGAACTAAAGGTTAACGAATGGACTGAAATTCGTGTGGAATTGGCTTCCCAGAAGCTCAAAATTTTCCAAGACGGAAAGTTGACTTTGGAAACGGAATACAAGGGTGATGTTTCCCAGTTGGGTTACAATTTGTCCATTGGATATGACCTGATGAATCAGTTGTATCATGATCGGTACTTTGCAGGATCCATTGATTATATTCGTTTTTATGGGTTATAGATATCGCCATGGATGTGGGCATTATCAATTATAACGGAGGAGAAGAACTAACCGCGTGTGTCAAGAGTCTTTTGGCGCAAAGCGAGCCTGTTCGGGTTTTCGTTTTTGACAATGCCTCTACAGATGAATCAATCCCGTTTTTAAAAAAGCAGCAACTTGATTGCAAAATTATTGAAAGTCCCCGGAACTTGGGTTATGCAGGTGCCTGCAACGGTCTCCTTGAAAACATGGATGCCGATATCCAGGTGCTTTGCAACATGGACCTGGAATTTGACCCTACTTGGGCGTCGAATTTGCTGAAGTGCTTTGAACGCCACCCTGAAGCGGGTTCTGTGGCGAGCCTTGTTATGGAAAAAAGTGGTGTCGTGAATGCGGTAGGTGTTCAGTTTGGACCAGACCTTTTTGCCAAAAACGAAGGTAGCGGCTTAGACATAGCCAAGGCCGACATTCGCGAAAAAGAGGTCTTTGGTTGCTATGGCGCCGTGATGAGTTTCCGCATGGCTGCTGCCGAAGCCGCTGGCAAAATGGACGCCAGTTTCTTCTTGTTTTTTGAAGAGACTGAGTGGTATTTCCGCCATAACCTGGCTGGCTTCAAGACGGTGTTTTGTCCAGAGGCAAAAGTTTACCACGAACGCTCTATGACCACGGTGCGGTATTCTCCGCGTAAGTTATTTTATTCGGAACGCAATCGCTTGCGTACGGCTATACGCCTGTTGCCTATGGGCGATGTTTTAAAGCTCCCGATTCGCGGTTTAGTTCGGTACCTGAGCATGGCGAAGGGTGGAGTACCAGGTCAGTCTGGTGATGGTAAAAAACTTTCGAAAGTTTCCATTTGTGGAGCTTTGGCAAAGGCTTGGTTGCAGGCCTTTGTGAAGTTGCCTAACGAATTTAAATTGCGAAGGGAATATCGCCGAAAATTCGGGGATGTCAGTTCTAAAGTTCGTGAAATGGTTAGGGTCTATCCGATAGATAATTAGGAATTACTAAATTGCAGTTATGGCTTTTGTTCATCTGCAAGTTCATTCTGAATTTTCCGTTTTAAAGTCGTCTGCTCGCCTTGATGGTATCTTAGAGGCGGCCGCTGCGGAGAATGCTCCTGCGGTGGCGCTTACCGACCACGGTGCCATGTTTGGCATCTTGGAAATTCAGACCCGCGGAAAGGACTTGAACAAGGCCCGCAAAGAACAGGGGCTCCCACCTGTAAAGACCATTTACGGTTGCCATGTTTATGTGGATTCTGCTAGCGCCAATCAAAAAGACCCTACAACCTTTGAACGGCTTACGCTTTTGGTTGAAAATGAGGCAGGGTATTATAACCTGCTCCGTATCGTAAGTTTTCGTTACGAAGACGGGGATCGCTGGGCAGAAATTCCCTCTGTTCCCCTGTCGGTTGTAAATGAGCATAAAGAAGGCATTATTGCCATTGCTGGGGATTTCTTTAGCCGCTATGGTGAAAATGTGGCGGCAGGGCGAAACAGCCAGGCCCGCGAATACATGGAATCCCTGGATAAAATTTTTGACAAGGATCATCTTTACCTATCGGTTTGCGACAATGGAATTCCCCAACAAAAATTGGTGAACGATTACAACGTGCAGTTGGCAGGGGAACTGGGTCGCGAAGTGGTGGCGGTGGCCGATGTCCACTACATCAAGCAAGAAGATGCCCAGGCTCATAAGGTTTTGCGCTGTATTTCGCTTAAAGAAACGCTGAATGACTTTAAGGACAAGCGTTTCCCTACGGACCAGTTCTATTTCCGAACCGAACAAGAAATGGTGGCGCTTTTCGGGAATATCCCGGGAGCCATCGAGAACACGGTAAAGATTGCGGATCGCTGTAATTTTACGGTAAAGACTGGTATTGGCGATGAATTTTGGCCTAGGTTCAAGATTCCTGATGAATTCCTTGCTTCTGAAGAATACCAGAATATCAAGGCCATTGTCAAGGCGGAATACGAAGCCGAATATCCTGTTATTCGCGAACGGGAACTCAAGGGTGTCGTTAAAAATAAAAAGGAAAAAGTCAAAGAAAAGTACTGTGCCGACAAGGGCATTGAACCCGATGCTCTGACAGATGAAGACAATGCCGAAATAGAACGTCTGTCGCAGCCGGAGTTTTTTGACGATGATGACCAAAAGGCCTTAGAAAAGGCAATCCACCGTTGGTGCAAGCCGGGTGGCGATGCGGATATTTACATTACACACCTTTGTAATCAACGTCTCCAGTGGCGTTTCCCGAAAGAGAACTTTAAATTTCCGGCCCACGATACCGAAGTGGCCGCCCGCATGTATAAGGAACTGAACTGTATCCGCAACATGAATGTGGCGGGTTACCTTTTGATTGTGTGGGACTTTATCAACTGGTCCCGTGAGCATGGAATTCCTGTGGGCCCGGGTCGTGGTTCTGCTGCCGGTTCCTTGGTGACCTACATTATTGGCATTACCGACATTGACCCCCTTACGTTTGACCTGCTTTTTGAACGTTTCCTGAATCCGGAACGCGTGTCTATGCCCGATATCGATACGGACTTTTCGGATAGGGACCGCGGTCGCGTGATTGACTATGTGACCGAAAAGTACGGCAAGGAGTGCGTAGGCCAGATTATCACCTATGGCATGCTCAAGTCCAAGGCGGTGATTACCGATGTGGCCCGTGTCTTGGGAATTCCGCCTCAAGAAGCGAAGGCAATCACCAAACTGTTCCCGCAGCGCACTTTGAATTTCAGCCTGAAACAGGCCTGGACTGGTAAAGACAAGAAGGGGAATACCCTTGAAGACGGTTACAGCCCCGAGCCCTTGCAGGCCATGATCAATAGCCGTGCAAGTTACCAGAACCTGTGGGATATTGCCAAAAAACTTGAAGATTTGCCCCGCCAGACGGGCGTGCATGCCTGTGGTGTGGTGATCACGCCGACCCCGATTTATAATCTTGCCCCGTTGTACCGTGCGGCCCCTGCCGACACACCTGTGGTGATGTACGACAAGCATTATGCCGAAGATATCGGGCTTTTGAAGATGGACTTCTTGGGCCTTATCAACTTGTCTATCATTCAAGACACGGTGAACATGGTCAAGAAAAACCGTGGCATTGAACTGGATATGGGTCATATTCCGCTGGATGACAAGGAAACCTTTGATTTGCTTGGCAAGGGCATGACCACCACGGTGTTCCAGTTTGAATCTCCAGGTATGCAGAAATACCTGCGTGAACTAAAGCCGACCCGTATTTTTGACCTTATCGCTATGAACGCCCTGTACCGCCCGGGGCCACTGGAACAGATTCCTCATTTTATTGCCCGTAAGCAGGGAAAAGAAGAAATTGACTGCTACCACCCTGATTTGGAACAGGTTCTTGGTGAAACCTACGGCGTGATTGTGTACCAGGAACAGGTGATGAAGCTGGCCCAGATTCTGGGCGGTTACACCCTGGGTGGCGCTGACAATATCCGCCGTATCATGGCCAAGAAAATGCCTGAGAAAATGGCAAAGCTGGAACCGGAATTTTTCGAGAAGTGCGAAAAGAAAGGTTACGACCATGCCATGATTCAAAAGGTCTGGAATGCGGTGCTTCCATTCTGCGGATACGCCTTCAACAAGAGCCATGCTGCCGCATACGCCTATGTGGCTTACCAGACGGCTTACTTGAAGGCCCATTACGGCCCAGAATACATGGCGGCTTCCATGACGTCTAAGATGGGCAAGACCGAAGATATCGTTACCATCATTCAGGAATGTAAACGCCTGGGAATTCCGGTGCTTTCTCCGGATATCAATTCGTCTCAGGGAATTTTTACCGCCAATACAAAACACCAGATTCTCTTTGGCCTTGCGGGAATTCGCAACGTGGGAATCGCTGTGGTAGAAGATGTGGTTGCCGCCCGCGAAAAGGGAGGCCCCTTCAAGTCCATATTCGATTTCTGTAAGCGGGTGGCGGAATATCAGGGTTCCCTGAAAGAAAAACGTCCGCCTCTTAGCAAGAAAACCTTGGAATGCTTGATTATGGCAGGAGCCCTGGATGGCCTGCCAGGAAGCAGGGCCGTGCTTATGGCTACGGTGGACAGGGCCATTGAGGTGGCTGCTCGCTATCAAGAGGACAAGTCCAAGGGCCAAATGTCCCTCTTTGATCTTGGCGGTGCCGATTCTTCTATATCAAATATCGCCGAAGTTCTAGAAGAAGCCGAAGAATGGGGCAGTGTGGAAATGCTCAACAAGGAGCGTGAAGTCTTAGGGCTTTGCCTTTCTGGGCACCCGCTAGATGAATTCCGCCCCGAACTCATGGGATTTACCACCTGTAGCCTGGGCCAAGAGGAACTAAGCCGAAAAGAAGGCTGTATGGTGGCTGTTGGTGGAATTGTAACGCGCATGCGTTCTGTAGAAACCAAGCGCGGGGCCACCGTCGGCTTTGGCGAAATGCAGGATTTCCAAGGTGAAGTAGGTCTGTTCTTCAAGAAAGACACTTGGGAAAATTATCGAGATGTAATTTCGGAAGACGATCGTATTCTAGTAAAGGGAATGCTGGAATTCCAGCGTGATCGGGATAAAAACGTCACGGAGCAAATGCAGGTAGTAGTCGAAGAGGCCTACCAGCTAGATTATGTTCGTGATAAAATGGTCAGGTATGTGCATGCCTACCTTTACTCTTCTATGATCACCGATGACTTCTTGAAAAAACTTGAAGCTGGCATGCAACAGTTTGAAGCTTTTGAAGGGGAGTCTTCTTGCGAGTTGGTCTTGCATATAGAAACGGAATCCAACTATGAGCACGGGGTAACCCTTCATAAGTACAAGCTGTCTTATTCCCAGGAATTGCTGGGATGGCTCAAGCAGGATATGGGAGCCCTTAAGATTTGGGTTTCTGCGAAACCTCGTAGGTAGTTTAGGTGCTCGAGCCGTTTATCCTTTTTTGTGCTGGGGAAGATTCAGGAGATGCTTTAGGCGAGGACTTTGTCCAGTCGGTCATTCAGCGTGGAGGCCTTGCGGTAGGGACCGGAGGCACACGCATGCAAAGGGCGGGGCTTGGCTCAAGAAGCTCTTGTGCTCCGAGCAATGCCAGGCTTTTGTAGCTATTGATTACCCTGGTTTCAACATGAAGTTGTGCGCCCTTGCTAAAAAGCTTGGAAAGCCCGTTCTTTACGTGGCTCCTCCCCAGATTTGGGCGTGGAAATCTAGCCGTGCCAAGAAACTTTGCGGTGTGAATCTCGCAGTCCTTTTTGATTTTGAGAAGACTGCCTATGCAAAGAAGGGCGTTGATGCTGAACTCTTGTTGCACCCTTTTTTGCTTCACGAAAATTTATACCATACGCTGCCTTACTTAGAGTCTAGGGGAACCTCTTCAGAAACACTTTTGCTTTTTCCTGGAAGCCGCTTGTCGCAGGCAAAACGAAATATGGGGCTTTTCTTGAGTGTGGCGGAACATTTTAAGACGGCAAAACTGATTGTATCCCGGGAGGTCCTGGTTCAGCCTCTGGAAGAATATATCCAGAAAATGGGGAATGGGGCGCCTAAGAATATTTCTATACAAGTTGCTCCTGAAGATTCCGAAGAAAGGCGAATGCTTTACGGGTCAGGTTCAGCGGCCCTGGCAACGCCAGGAACAGTAACTCTTGAACTCGCTCTTTCGGGAACGCCGTTGGTGGTGGCTACTAAGCCTGATATGTTGACCTATGTTTTGGGATCTTTGTTTGTGAAAACAAAATTTTTTGCCATGCCCAATCTTTTGATGGAAACGAATGTGGTCCCCGAATACATAGGAACACGCTCTTCGAAGCTCTTGCCTCAAATTCTAAGGGCCATGGAGTCGTTAGATCCTGTCAAATCTCGTCAACTCTCTGTAGATTTAGCGGAGCGTCTAGGGAAGGGTTGCGTATCGGATCATTTTGTAGAAAAACTAATTAACGGCTAAACTTTTTAGCCAGTTCTTCTAAAGAAATTCGCATTAGGGTAGGGGTGCCGTAGGGGGATTTCAGGGGATCCTCGGTGGTCATAAGTTGGCTCACCAACTTAGTCATTTCTTCGGGCTTGAGCTTGTCTCCGGCCTGGAAGGCGTTGGCCCTGGCCCAGGCCTTAGCCATGGAATCCTGGATTATCGCAAGGTC
>CACZII010000050.1 GCA_902781185.1 Fibrobacter succinogenes | reverse complement strand
CGACGCCCTGGTCCGCTGGGGTGGCGAAGAATTCGTGATCCTCTGCGGCGACACGCCTATCCAGAACGCCCAGTTCTTGGCCGAAAAGCTTCGTCACGCCATCGAGACGACCCAGCTTATCAAGCAGCAGGTGGTCACCTGTTCCTTCGGTATCGCCGAAATGGTTGCGGGCGAAGATCCCAAGCGTCTGTTCGACCGTGCGGACAAGGCCCTGTATGCCTCCAAGCAGGCAGGCCGCAACCGTGTGACCAGCGCCACCTTCAAGAAGTCCGAATCCAGGTAGGCTAGAACAGGAACCCGCCGAAGCGGACAATCACTCCTGCAAACACCACGCTCACCATAGTCATGAGCTTGATGAGGATATTCAGGGATGGACCTGCGGTATCCTTGAAGGGGTCGCCTACGGTATCGCCGACGACGGCGGCCTTGTGTGTATCGGAGCCCTTGCCACCGTAGTTTCCTTTTTCCACAAACTTTTTCGCGTTGTCCCAGGCGCCGCCTGCGTTGTTCAGCATGGTGGCGAGGGCAAACCCGCACGCAAGGCCGCCCACCAGCAGGCCGAACACACCTGCCACTCCCATGAACAGCCCTACCAGCACTGGCACGATGACCGCCAGTAGCGAAGGAATAACCATCTCGTGCTGGGCGCCTACGGTAGAGATTTCTACGCAGCGGGCGTAGTCTGGTTGGGCAGTTCCTTCCATGATGCCTGTAATTTCTCGGAACTGGCGACGGACTTCTTCGACCATGGCGCTGGCTGCACGGCCCACCGCTTTGATGGTGAGGGCGCAGAATACAAAAGCCATCATGGCGCCGATGAATATGCCGCCCAGCAATAGCGGGTTCATCAGGTTCAGGTTGTAGATGTTCATGAAGTCTACGTAGTTCGCCTTGCTGGCCACAAGCCCGATAAGCTCGCCGCTGGCAGAAACGGCGCGGTTTCCGCCGTCCAGAATCTTTGCGCCGTCTACATTGGCAACAGCGTTCACCAGGTCTTGACTGTGGTTTGCGAAGGTGACGCTGCCTACATTCCAGAGACCCTTGGCAGACGAGGCCAGGTGCCCGATCCATATCTTGATTTCTTCGACGTAAGATGCCAGCAGGGCCATTGCGGTAAGGGCTGCCGAGCCGATGGCGAATCCCTTTCCTGTTGCGGCAGTGGTGTTGCCTAACATGTCCAACTCGTCGGTACGGGCACGCACGCTGGCGTCCAGCCCCGCCATCTCAGCGTTGCCGCCGGCATTATCGGCGATAGGCCCGAAGGCATCCGTTGCAAGGGTGATGCCCAGAGTGCTAAGCATACCCACGGCTGCAAAGCCCACACCGTAAAGACCCATGGCCATGTTCTCGAAACCACCGGCACATCCAAATGCTGCAATGATGCCGATCACGATGGTCACTACGGGGAGTCCGGTAGAGAACATGCCCACCGAGATGCCGTCGATGATGGTAGTGGCAGGTCCGAGCTTGGCCTGGCCCGCAATGCCCCTAGTAGGCTTGTAGGCATCGGAGGTGTAGTATTCCGTGAACTGTCCGATAAGCACACCAGCCGCCAGCCCCGAAAGCACGGCGCCAAAGATGCCCAGCTCGATAAAGCCAAGCTTCACCATGACGAGCAGGGCGATAAGAATCATGATAGAGGAACCTAGGGTTCCCGTAAGCAGGGAATGCAACAGGTTCTTGGTGGAGGCGTCTTCTTTAGTGCGGACCATGAAGATGCCGATGACCGAAAGCACGATTCCGATGGCCGCTACCACCATGGGGGCAAGCACGTAGTTGAGCCCTCCGGGGAGAGCCGCGCCAAGAGCTGCCGTCGCCAAAATAGAACCGCAGTAAGATTCGTAGAGGTCGGCCCCCATGCCTGCCACGTCACCCACGTTGTCGCCTACGTTGTCGGCAATGGTAGCCGGGTTCCTGGGGTCATCTTCGGGAATGCCCGCTTCCACTTTGCCCACGAGGTCGGCACCCACGTCGGCTGCCTTGGTGTAAATTCCGCCGCCCACACGGGCAAATAACGCCTGCAGGGAGGCGCCCATTCCAAAGGTCAGCATGGTAGTGGTGATTTCCACCGTCTTGCCGTGGAGCCACACGTCATTTTGCAGGAGCGATTCGCTCCAGCCGCCTAATGCTAGTTTGTTTGCAATGTCGGCGCCGAAACCGAAGATATTGTGGTCGTAGATGTAGTTCAGCAAAATAAACCAGGCCGAAATATCCAGCAGGCCAAAGCCCACCACCACAAGGCCCATGACGGCTCCGCTACGAAACGCGATGACAAGCCCGCGGTTCAGGCTGCTCATGGCGCCCTGCGCCGTTCTGGAGCTGGCGTAAGTCGCCGTCTTCATTCCCAAAAAACCGCACAGGCCGCTAAAGAAACCGCCGGTAAGGAATGCTACGGGTACGAAGGGGTTCTGGATACCCATGAAGGCGAGCACCACGAACACGGCGAACAGCACCGCGAAAACGATGGAGACGGTCTTGTATTGACGCCTCAGGTAGGCGAATGCCCCCACCCGCACAAAGTGGGCGATGGCCTTCATTTTATGGTTGCCGTCGGGTGCCTTTTTCATGGCCCTGTAGAACAGGTAGGCCATGCTGAGGGCGAAGATGGCGGCAACGGGAACAAGGAACCAAAAACTGGGAATCGTAGTCATGGGAACCTCCTACTGGAAATCTATCTCAAAAAAAAGCAAAAAGCACAGGGGACCCTATTTATTTGCGATGAAACGGGGAAAATAAGGATAAAAAGCGGATTTTGCCCTCCTCGTTTTAAGTATCTTTGGGGCGTATGCAGTCTATTGAGAAAGAAGCAGCTATTGCACAGGACTATCTGTCCAAGATTTCTGTCCAGGCGGAAGCCCTGTTTGACAAGTACCTCCCTCCGGTAACGGACCAGCCCTGCCGTCTGCACGAGGCCATGCGGTATTCCATGCTGGCCGGCGGCAAGCGCCTGCGGCCCGCCCTCGTTAGGGCCACCTTCGACATGTTTGGCGGCAAGGGCGAGAACGTGGAATATGCCATGGTCGCCCTGGAGATGATCCATACCTTCTCCCTGATTCACGACGACCTGCCCTGTATCGACAACGACGATTTCCGCAGGGGCAAGCCCACTAGCCATAAGCAGTTCGGTGAGGCTACGGCAGTCATGGCCGGCGACGCTCTTTGTGTTCTGGCTTTTGAACTCATGGGCAAGACGGGCAATGCCCGGGCTATTGAGGTTTTAGCCCACTTGCTTAGCACTTATGGCCTTATTGGCGGCGAGATGATCGATATTGAGTGCGAAGGCAAGGAAGTGGACCTGGAAACGGTAGATTACATCCATTACCACAAGACGGCAGCTCTTATCGAGGCCGCCCTTCAGGTGGGCGCCATGCTGGCCGGTGCAAGTGATAAGGATATCCAGATTATTCGCAAATACGGTAAGGCCATCGGCCTTGCATTCCAGATTGTAGACGACATTCTGGACATTGTTTCCACGACTGAGGAACTGGGCAAGGATGCCGGCTCCGATATCGAGAAGGGCAAGGCTACCTATCCTTCTGTTGTGGGCTTGGACAAGTCTAGGGAAAAGGCCAAGGACCTTTACGAGGAATCCATTCACGCGTTGGATGAACTTTCTTGCGATACGAATGTCCTTCGGGCAATGGCGGCATTCATTATTACTCGGGTTAAGTAATGGAACTAAAGGACGTAAAGTCTCCCCAGGATATCAAGCACTGTTCTGTCGAGGAACTGAATCGCTTGGCATCCCAGGTTCGCGAGACAATTATCAGCCAGGTGGCCAAGCATGGCGGGCATCTGGCTTCTAGTCTCGGGGTGGTGGAACTGACCATCGCCCTCCATTACGTGTTTAACGCCCCCGAAGACAAGATCGTGTGGGATGTGGGCCACCAGGCCTATGTGCACAAGCTTTTGACTGGCCGCTACGACCGGTTCGATACACTACGGCAGCAGGGAGGCATTTCGGGATTCCTGAAGCGCTGCGAAAGTGAGTACGACTGCTTTGGCGCAGGGCATGCCACCACCTCCATTTCGGCGGCTCTCGGCTTTGCTGTGGCCCGAAACCATTTCAACCGCAAGAACAACGTGGTGGCGGTCATCGGTGACGGCTCCATGACCGGCGGTATGGCTTACGAGGCCCTGAATAACGCTGGCATATCGAAGCAGAACATGACCATCATCTTGAACGATAACAAGATGAGTATCGCCCCCAATGTGGGCGGCTTCAGCAAGTACTTGAACCGCGTGATTTCGGACCCGGTCTACAACAAGATGCGTTCCGACCTGGACCGCCTGATGACGCGCCTACCGGGCGTGCTGGGAAGCCGGTTCCGTGACCTATTCTTGCAGGTGGAGAACGCGGCAAAGAACGCCGTGAAGCCTGGTACCTTCTTCGAAGATTTGGGGGTCCGTTATTTTGGACCTATTGACGGTCACGACATCAACGAACTTATCATGATTCTGGAACGCGTCAAGTCCCAGCCGGGCCCGTGCCTGGTGCATGTCTTGACCGAGAAGGGCCGTGGACTGAACGCTGCCGAGAAGAACCCGACCAAGTTCCACGGAACAGGACCTTTCGACCCTGAAAGTGGTTTGCCCCTTTCGCCGGGCAGCCCGAATCCGTCCCTTACCAGCGTGTTTGGAAAAACCTTGTTGGAACTGGCCAAGAATGACGACCGCATTATTGGCATTACGGCGGCCATGCCTACAGGTTGTGGCCTAGATATTGTGGCCAAGGAACTGCCCGACCGCGTGATAGACGTAGGTATCGCCGAAGAGCACGCGGTGACCTTTGCTGCAGGCCTTGCCTGCGATGGTGTGGTGCCTGTGGTGGCCATCTATTCCAGCTTTATGCAGCGGGCCTACGACCAGATTATGCACGACGTAGCCCTGCAGAAACTGCACGTGGTGTTCGTGTTGGACCGTGCAGGCCTTGTGGGCGCCGACGGACCCACCCATCATGGAACCTTTGACCTGTCGTTCTTGCGGACTGTGCCTGGCATGACCATTCTTACGCCTTCCAACGAGAACGAACTGCGGGATATGCTGAAGGCATCTATCGACATGGAAGGCCCCGTGGCTATCCGTTATCCCCGTGGTACGGCTCTTGCCGAAAAGCTTTCGGAGCCGCCTGCCACTGTAGATGTAAAGCTTCCGAAGGTTTTGGAACAGGGAACGGGCATTCTGCTTTTGGGCGCTGGCTTTATGACCAACGAGCTCAAGAAAACAGCCGAAGTGCTACGCGGGGCAGGGTATAATCCCACTCTCGTGGACGCCCGTCTGGTGAAGCCCCTGGACTCCGAATGCTATAGAGATTTGTTCGAGAAGCACGATATTATCGTCACTCTCGAAGACAACACTGTGGTGGGCGGTTACGGTTCTGCCGTGATAGAGCTTGCCATGGAACTTGGATATTCAGGCAAGAAATTCTTCCGGTTCGGAATTCCGGATAATTTCGTGGAGCAAGGTGAAATCAAGAACCTTTACAAACTCTTGAAGATCGATGGCGAGTCTGTCGCCAAACAACTGATGGAAAAACTATGAGCGAAGAAAACAAGACCCCGCGTACCATAAGGAAGACTTTGGACCGCAAGTTCGGCGTCAGCGAAAGTCGCGATGAACGCCGCCCCCGCCGTGAAGAAAAGAGCGGCGATGACAGGGAATTTGGCCGTGGCTTTCGCGGTGAGCGCCCCCGTGGACTTCGCGAAGACGGAAGCAGGCGTGAAGGCCGCCCTGGCGAACGGGGCTTTGATCGTGAGCGCCGCCCCTTTGACCGCGAGCGCCGTCCCCGCCGTTTTGAAGACAAGCCCTTCGGACGTTCCGAACGTTTTGGACGTTCTGAACGCCGTTTCGATGGCGACCGTCCTTTCCGCGGGTTCGATAAGGTCAACAAGCCTATTTACCGCCAGCGTCCGGAACAGAAGTCCGAAATCAACGGTGACGAAACTCTGGATGAATCCGTACTGGAAGCACGTGTAGCGGCTTCTGAGGCTTCCGAAGCAGCTGGAACCAATCCTCCTTGGTTCAAGAAGCTCTTGGCCCTTACGACAGAAAAGGGCCGTGAACGCGAAGGCCGTTTCTTGGGCGAAGGTGTCCATGTGGTGAACGAACTGGTAACCAACCATCGTGAGCTGGTCATTGCTGTTTACGCCGTAGAAGGCTTCGAAGATAAGGCTCTGTTGGATTCCATTAACGATGCAGGCATTACACTTCATGAAATGTCTGCTGATATGATGAAGCAGATTAGCTCTACGGTAACGCCCCAGGGTATTATTGCCCATTGCCGTATTGCCAATACCAAGCCCAATTATGAATCTAGCCGTAGCGTGCTTACGCTGGTGGATGCCGTGCAGGATCCGGGCAACCTGGGAACGTTGTTCCGCACAAGCCTGGGCTTTGGTTCCGATGGCATGATTCTTGGCCGTGGCACTGTTAGTCCCTTCAACCCGAAGGTGGTGCGTGGTTCTTCGGGAACATTCCTGCGTGTGCCTTTTGAATTTGATGTAGACTTGGTTGACCAGATCAATTTCTTGCGCAGCAAGGGCTACACCATTGTGGCTACCGACCTGCACGCCAAGCAGTCTCTGCGTCAGATTCCGGAACGCAAGCTCCGTAAGATGGCGTTCCTGGTTGGTAACGAAGGTGCGGGCACCAATCCCTACTTTATTGAACTTGCCGACGAGACGGTGAAGATTCCCATGAGCAGCGAGTTGGAATCTCTGAACGTGGCGGTGGCTCACGGCATTCTTAGCTACGAAGCCGCCCAGATTCAAGAGGATTTGAAGTAATGAACTTTCATGGACTTCTAGAACAGCGTATCGCCAAGTGCGGAAACCCGATTTGCTTGGGTATGGATCCGGTACTGAAGCTGATTGATCCCTGCTGTCCCGAGGGCTCTGCCGAAGACAAGATCAAGCGTTTCTATTCCGAGATTCTGGAATGCGCTCTTAAGCGCGGTGTGACTCCTGCTGTGGTCAAGCCCAATAGCGCCTACTACGAATGCGTTAGCGTGCAGGCCATGCTGGTTCTGCAGCAGCTGATTGCTGACTACAGGAGTGCGGGCATTCCGGTAATTCTCGACGCCAAGCGTGGCGACATCGGCAAGTCCAGCGCCGCCTATGCAACCGCCGCTTATGACGTGTACAAGGCCGATGCCGTAACGGTTTCTCCTTGGATGGGCGCCGATTCCGTTGGTCCGTTCATTCGCGAGAATTCCGAAGGTAACGGCGCCTACGTGCTTTTGCGTACAAGCAACAAGGGGGCCCATGATTTCCAGGACCTGAGCGTTGTCCGTAGTGACGACCCTCGTGACAAGGCGGAGGCATTCTATTCCGTAGCCGACAAGATTATGGAATGGGATGGGAGCCTCGGTTACCTGGGTGCTGTTGTTGGAGCTACCCACCCTGAAGAGCTTGAAAAGATTACGGCCTACACGGTGGCAAAGAAGCACGAGATTCCCTTCTTGATTCCTGGTGTGTCTATTCCAGGTGTACCCGGTGGACAGGGTGGCGATGCCAAGACGGTTCTGACTGCCATTGCAAACGGTGGTGGCAAGCGTAAATTCCACGTGCTCAACAGTTCCAGCGGCTTGAACTTTGCCTACCAGCGTAGCGGTAACCCGGCGAACTTTGCAAGCGACTGCATCGACGCTTTGGAAAAATTGGCGGAGGCCTGCGCTTTGTAGAATTTGGAGTGTGTAATGTGGATTGTGTAATGATTGATTTCTCACTTCACACTACACATTTCACATGTTTGAATGACTGGCTATGCGTTATTTAATCTGTTTAGTCCTTGCTATTGTGGTCGTTGCGCTTGCGCTTCATTATGCGAAGCCGCTACCCAGTACAAACTTTGATGAGTCCTTCTTGCCCAAGGCCGATTACGTGAAGTATGTCGCTGCGGGTAATGATGCGTCTGTAGCAGGGCTGTTCTGGATTAAGGGACTGACAGAATTGGGAGAAAGCTATCTGACGGGTAAGGAATACGCTTATTTGAGTCATGTGGCCAATCTTTGCACAGAACTGGATAGTCTGTTCTACACGCCTTATTATTTTGTAAGTGCCGTAACGCCTATGGATTCTAGGGACACTACGGACTATGCTGTGATGCGCCGTGCATTAAGGCTGTATCCCGAACAGTGGCGCCTTGCCGTGGCTCACGCCTTGCGCCTGTCTAAGGGACCTTTCCCCAACAATGCAGAAGCTGCCAACGTGATGCGCCCCTATTTCGATAGTCCCGACACTACTATTCCTTCTCATATCCGCACCATCTATAGGACTTTTGAACTGGATACCATGCAGACGGAAACCGCTGTAGAGATGGTGCTGAACGATGTGATGCAGCCTCGTTTCAAGAAATTCCGTAGCAGCTTTTACAACAAGACTTATCGTATTCTCGGTTACCGTGGTAGAAAAAGTGCCGCGGATTCAACGGTATTTGATGAGGTGTCTAAAACCATCGACCTGTTCGCCGATGGAAAAATTGCACCGGCCCAGGCATACACTCGTTTGCTGCAGTTGAAAAAGCCTGAAGAAGTGAAGCCCGCCCCCGATTCTACGGCGACGTCTGCCGCAGAATCGTCTGCAGTTGCCGACACATTGGCTTCTAATTAATTCTTGATTACTCGCCACAACGCTTGGCGTTGTTCGGGAGTCCCATCAGCTCAAAGGCGTTCTTGCAGCGGAGCCGCAGGTCATCTTTGTCTTTTTTAGAAACGCCGCTGAGTAGGGAACGTTCCCAGAGAATAGTGGCGGTCATGTAGGAATAGTTGCTCTTGATGGCCTTTTCCTCGGCGGTCTTGTAGAACTTTTCGGCATCGGAATTTCCCAGGAGCCTAGAAACGTTCGCTGCGGTGTAGGCGTAGAAGCCTTCGTCGTCATCACTGTTCTTTGCCGTCATTTTCAAGGCTTGCTTGGCGTCGTCTTCACGTTTACTGCCTGCATAGGAAATAGCGCAGCTGGAATAGAAAGATGCCTTCAGGGCTTCGTCGCATTTCTTTATTTCGGATTCTTCAACAGACCTGCAAATTTTTTCGCCGTCACCGAATTTTTCCCTTGCGTTGGCCAGGGAAATCTTGTTGATGTTGAACATCAGCTTGGTGTTCTCGTCCAGGGCTTCTTGACGGACAACGTTAAGAAGGGAATCCGCAAAATTCAGGTCCAGACTCATGATGCGGACCTTCGCCATGGAGGTGAGGACCCGCCCTTCGGCTCCTAGGTCGGCTTCTTTGCGGCTGGCCAGGAGTGCCCGTTCCAATTGGCCGTAGCCTTTGGCGAACTTGCCCTTGGCGATGGACTTTTGAGCGCGGAA
>CACZII010000049.1 GCA_902781185.1 Fibrobacter succinogenes | reverse complement strand
GGTCAAGGCCAACGTAGATAACGCCCAGGTGTTCGTGGGTGATATGTTCAACTACGAAATCCAGGTGACCGCTCCCGAAAACGCCATCGTGGATCTGCCCAGTTTTGTCGGGAATTTGGGCAGTTTCGAAGTCAAGGAGATGAAAAACGAGAAGGTCACCGAGGGCATGCCCAAGGGTTCTGCAAAGTTTGTATGGCAGGCGACCCTCAACACCTTCGTGAGCGGCGACTTTCTGATTGCGCCCCAGCAGGTCCAGGCCGTTGTCGGTAGCGATACGGTCAAGGTCAATACGGACCCCGTGGCGGTTAAAGTCTCCATGCGCACCACCGGCGAAGAGACGGATATTTTGGAGGCCGAAGACCCCCTGGATGACCCCAGGCTTCCCCAGTGGCTTTTCATCTTGCTCATTGTCCTCGGCGTAATTGTGCTGGTGGTTCTCGGCTGGTTCCTCCATAAAAAGTTTGCAAAGGTGGGTGCGACTCCCAGGCTTCCGCCCTACGAAGAAGCGGTGCTCGCCCTCAAGGAACTGCGCCAGAAGAACTATCTGGCCGAAGGCAATCAGGGCGACTACTTTATGGCCCTCGGGTTTATTACCCGCCGTTACGTGGAACGCCGTTTCGAGGTGGACATTCTGGATGCCACCGTGGCAGAACTCAAACAGAGAATGGCCCATGTGGCGGGGCTCCCGCAGGCCTACAAGGAATCCATGGTGACCCTTGCCGTAGAGACGGAACCGGTGAAATTCGCCAAGATGAAGCTTGAAGGTGAACGCTGCCGTTTCTGGGACGAATGGGCCGACCGCCTGCTCGAAGACACCAAGCCCACTCCCGAAGAGGAACAGGCCAAGAAGGATGCGCTGAAAGCTGCCATACGTGATGTGAAGGCGGAGCGCAAAAAGAAGAAGTAAAAATGGAATTCACTCTCGAAGAAATGCGAACCCACCTTGCCGCCCTGGAGGCAAGAATTTCAACCGCCTGTAAAATTGCGGGTCGTTCTCGTGAATCGGTCAAACTCGTTTGGGTGAGCAAGTTCCACCCGGCAGAGGCCGTAGAAAATGCCATAAGCCTAGGCGCCACCGACTTCGGCGAAAACCGTGTCCAAGAGGCAGAACTCAAGTTCTCGGCCCCGCGTACGGCCCTTGACGGAAGCCGTGTCCGCTGCCACGTGATTGGTCCTGTACAAAGTAACAAGCTCAAGAAGGCAGCCATTGTCGCTGACTGTATCCACTCCATCGCAAGCATCGAAGCTGTTGAAAAGTTGGAGAAGGTCTGCGCGGCCCTCCCCGGAGAGAATGGCGCGGGCAAAATCCTCGACATCCTTTTCCAGGTGAACGCCGGCGAAGAAGAGACCAAGAGCGGTCTAGACGTTCATGAAGCGGAGGCTTTCTTAAACGGCTTGGCAGCCCGCGGCGAAGCGGCGTTTCCCCACCTTCGTTTCCGGGGACTTATGACCATCGGCAAGAACACCGGCGTGGCCGAAGATTCCCGTGAGTGCTTTGCCTTTTTGCGCAACCTGCAACAGAAATTTTTGGCCAAGGGCGGCCTGTTCGCGAATTTTGACCAGCTTTCCATGGGCATGACCGGTGACTTGGAGGTCGCCATCGAAGAAGGCTCCACCATGATTCGGGTGGGAACCGCCCTCTTTGGCGAACGGGATTACAGCAAACCCGTCAATGACCCTGTTTAATGTCTAAATTAACATTCTTATACTTTTGTTTGTTATTCCGGGCATGACCCGGAATCTCCTTTTTATACATTTCTATGAGAATATGTTTTGGATTCGAGTATAAAGTGTAGCAAGAAGAAAAGTATGAATACAAAAATAAAGAGTTTGCTTGCTATAGTGGCTATTGTGTCATTCATATCTTGTAGCTCAGGCAGTGGAGCTACGGCTCCTGTGCAGGTGGCGACTTTTGCCGACTTGGGAGAGTGCAACTCCTATAGCGAGGGTGTCACTAAACAGGTTGCTTCCGATGGCCAATATTACAAGTGTGCGGCGGGGGAGTGGCAAGAGGCCGAGCGGGAATCGAACAACTCGGAGACTTTTGCAGGGGCGATTCCTGGAACAGTTAATCCTGCTAATGTTGTAAAGGATTCGTTTACTGATTTCCGTGATGGTCAAATCTACAAGACTGTGACAATTGGCGCCCAAACCTGGATGGCGCAGAATCTGAATTACAAAACCGCAAACTCTTATTGTGGTGATGATGACAATGATGCAATCTATTGCAACAAGTACGGTCGTCTTTATACATGGATGGCTGCAACTACAGCTTGCCCTTCGGGTTGGCATTTGCCTAGTGAAGAGGAATGGAAAACCTTGGTTAATGTAGTCGGGGGTTCATTTGAGGTTATGAGGTCCTCCACGGGTTGGAGTGGCGACTTTACGGATCCTTATGGTTTTTCGGTGCTCCCTGGTGGCTACAGGTACATCGATTGCCCTCTTGAATCTTGCTACGGCTACGAAGGCTACTGTGCTGCCTTCTGGAGTGATAACCACGACTATCGCATGTACCTATACAATAGCGAAGGCGAAATTCCGTATCTGGGCGGCGATTACAAGCCTTACGCATTCTCTGTCCGTTGCGTCAAGGATTAAACGGCCTCTCGCCCAAAGGCGTAAAAAATATATACATTTCCTTTGAATAACAAACAAAAGGAGCCCTTATGACTATTGGAATCGTTTTGGCCATTGTGGTGGTTGTTCTTGTTATTGCTTTCATCTCCATGTACAATGGTTTGGTGAAACTTCGCAACAACCGCGAGAATGCCTTTGCAAACATTGACGTGCAGCTCAAGCAGCGCTTTGACCTGGTGCCTCAGCTGGTGAATACCATCAAGGGATACGCCACCCACGAAAAGGAAACGCTCGAAAAGGTGACTGCCGCCCGTGCCGCCGCCATGAACGCCACCACCGTCGATGAAAAACTTGCCGCCGACAAGGCCCTGTCCGGCGCTCTTGCCGGACTTCGGGTTTCGCTGGAGGCCTACCCCGAACTGAAGGCCAACCAGAACTTCTTGCAGTTGCAGAATGAACTGGCCGACATCGAGAACAAGCTCTCCGCCGCCCGCCGCTTCTTCAATTCCACCACCCGCGAACTGAACAACGCCTGCGAGGTGTTCCCCAGCAACATCGTGGCTGGTATGTTCGGCTTCAAGCGCGCCCCTATGTACGAGGCTACCGAGAATCGCGACGCCCTTAACAAGGCCCCCGAGGTACACTTCTAACAACGAAAAAAATGTGGAGTGTGGAATGTGAGATGAATAATTTCACACCTCACACTTCACATCTCACATTTCTATGAAGTACGTTGGTATCCAGACCCAGATTTGGAGGAATAACCGCAATACGGCTATCCTCCTTTGCATGTTTCCCGTGATTCTTCTCGGGATGGTGCTTCTGGCTATCATGACTCTGGATTTTATTGGGTGGTTCTGTTGGGATGGCGTCTGCCCGCCGGGCCCGCAAGCCGCCACCTTCCATTGGGATGTCATCTGGTACTATTTCAAGGATGCCATGCCCTTTACGCTTTGCATGACGGGCCTCTGGTTTATCATCGCCTACTGCACGAATACGTCTATCATTAGGCATATTACCCACGCGAAGCCGTTGCAACGTAAGGAAAACCTGCGTGTCTACAACATTGTGGAGAACCTCTGCATTGCAGGCGGTATCGAGATGCCGCAGATCAACATTGTGGAAGATCGCCAATTGAACGCCTTCGCTAGCGGTATTGATATCCCTTCTTTCACGATCACACTTACCACGGGCCTTATAGACAAGCTGAACGATGCAGAACTTGCGGCAGTTATCGGGCACGAACTGACCCATATCAAGAACCGTGATACCCGCCTTATGGTGGTGTGTATCGTGTTCGTGGGGATTTTTGCGGCTATCCAGTCCATGTCCATGAGGATGCTCAGTGGGTTGCTCCGCGGAATGGGGCGTTCTTCTAGACGGAAAAACGGCAAGGGTGGGGGAGGTGCCATCATATTGGAAATAATGATACTTCTAATAGCCTTGATTATCTGGAGTTCTGTCGGGTATTTCTTTAGCTTTATGACCCGCCTCGCTATTTCCCGCAAGCGTGAGTATGTGGCCGATGCAGGTGGTGCCGAACTCTGTGGTGACCCGCTTGCGCTTGCTTCGGCATTGAAAAAGATTTCCGATAATCCCGGCCTTGACAATGTACATCGTAGTGATGTGGCTCAGTTGTATATCATACACCCCGACGAAGAATTTGACAACGACATGAAGCTTACAGGTTGGGTGGCCAAGGCAAATATCATGTTCTGCACCCATCCCGATACCCCGGAACGTATCAAGCTATTGGAACAGTTCTAGGAAAAAGAGTATATTTCCTTTAGGTGGTGTCTACAGTATGATATACAATTCGTTGAAATACCTGTGGATGGGAATGGCTTTTTTGTGGATTGTCGGTTGCAATGGCGACGACTCTTACATGTATCGGGATTATTGTGAATCTTATGGATGCAAGCCTTCTACCGAAGTTCTGCAACGGCCTACGTCTTTTGCGCTGGAACTACAGTTGAATGATTCTGCTGATTCGCGTGTGGCAAAACTCTATACGCTGGATTGCCGGTTCCTCCCCGGCGAAGACTCTCTGGAACTGAGCACGTTTTGCGTGGATAGCCTTAAGTACGGCAAAAGCGATTCTTTAAGACACCTACCCCAGAAGAACAAGAATTCTTACGAGAATTTTAGTTCTTTGCACATAAAAGAGGATGGGTACATTCTAGAAAAGTTTGCACGAATTCCCATAGATGATGACGACCATTTGCGCTTTACCCTAGTGGACCGCAAGAACAAGAAAAAGGCTTTTGATTTGGATCTGTCTGCCTTTATCAAAATGTACGAACTCCACGGCGATACCTTTGTTTTTAAGTTTCCAGACAGTACGGATTTTGAAGCGTACACTTTTGATACCACGTTCAGCGAGAAAGATTGCGCAGTTCCGTTTACAAGCGATTGGTCATATGGATGTTATGAATATTCCATTTATGATACTCCCTATAAGGACACGATTGTTTATTGCATTGTTGAGGACGGAGATCACTATGAAAACATCCATGGCGCTATTACCACTTCGGATTTTTGGGGCGTAGAATTGAGCGATATCGGCGATTCCAGTGCCTGTAAGTCGCAGCATTTCTATGCGAGTATTACAGAACAAAAGCCTTGGCATATTGAGTCTGTTCAATGTAACAAGATTGAGCTGGTCGCCGTTCCCGAATTCCTCTCCCTGAGCAACCTATATTCACGCCGGTTGATGAATGATTTGCTTCTAGATTCCCTAGGGGGCCGTATATATCGATGGTACGAAGATCAGTCCGATTCGGACTTGGTTGAAGGACACCGCCATCCGTGGCATACTGTTTCTCGTCTTGGTGGGCAAGGTCCTGACGAAGAAGACGACTTCACGGTTTATACCTTCTATAGGGATTAAGGGCAACCCATGAAAAGGTTTTTGTTTTTGCTGATTGCGCTTTTGGTGGTGTCTTCTTATGGAGAAGAAACTGGGCCTAAGCCACGGCGAAAAAACAGTTTTTATTTTGACGCTACGGTAGGTATGGCTTTGCGCCACCTTGAGGCAGAGCAGACCATTCACCACAATTCGGTGGTAGATGCTGGTTGCCATTTTGAGCCCGATGGCCGTTATGTGTGTGGCGATAAATCTTCTGGCAGTGTCCATGATCCCTACGAAAAAGACATTGGTTATACAGGTTTTGGCCCCTTGCTTGGAATGCGGTTTGGCTGTTTGATAAAGGGTGTTTTTGCGCTTTTTGCAAATTTTGAATTGGAAAGGACTACGGGGAAGGTTTATGGCCGTGAAAAAAATGAAGACGATGCCAAGCCAAGTTCGGTCTTTTTGGGTGGTGGACCAGGCGTTGCCTTTTACCCGTTCCGCCATTCATCAACGGAAGCCAAGAATATTTACATAGCTGGTGCGGCCAATTTGTTGTTGGGTGGTGGCGGCGGTATCGGCTTTTTGGGAGTCAATCTTATGCTAGAAACGGGTTACCTTTATCCGGTGTCAGAACGGCTTAATTTTGGCTTTGCCGCCGGTGTAGACCTGATTTCCCCGGGTAGCATTGATGAAGATATCAACAACGAGGGCGGCTACGGCGTTTGGGTCGGCCTGAAGTTCGTGAGAAAGTAGACTCCGACCAGCATCAGCTTTTCACTTCTGCTAGTCACCCTGAACTTGTTTCAGGGTCAGCATCAGCTTCTCATGCCGTAGGTCATGCTGACGAATGTCAGCATCGGCTTCTCACTTCTGATTATTCTTTTCCCGCTTAATCTGCTTTAGCTGCGCAAGCCTTTCTCCAAGGGCTTTTTCTTTTCCGTAGGGCTTGGGCTGGTAAATTTCGGTGCCTTCCAGCTGCTTGGGCAAATGCTCCTGTGCGGAGTATGCGCCCGGGCTGTCATGGTCGTACTGGTAGTCGATTCCGTAGCCGAGCTTTTCACCCACCTTGGTCACAGAATTGCGGAATGCTCTTGGCACGGGAAGCGTTCCCGTCTGTTTTACAATCTGGTCGGCCTTCATGCCGGCAAGTTCCAGACTATTGCTCTTGGGGGCAAGGGACAGGTACACCGCAAGTTCGTCGAGGGCGATAAGCCCTTCGGGTATGCCCATAAAGTCATAGGCCTCGCGAGCGGCGGTGGCAAGCAGTAAGGCGTTAGGGTCTGCAAGGCCGATGTCTTCCATGCTCATGCGCATCAGCCTGCGTAAAATGAATCTCGGGTCTTCGCCGCCCTGCAACATGCGGTGCATCCAGTAGAGTGCCGCATCCGGGTCAGATCCGCGCACCGACTTGTGTAGGGCCGAAATCAGGTTGTAGTGCTCTTCGCCGCTCTTGTCGTAGCGCAGGGGCTTCTTGTACTGGAATTCTTCCAGGAGTTTCTCGTCGATGACCTTGCGGTCGCCCAGGTTCTTGCCAATCCATTCGATTTGGTTCAGCAAAAAGCGGGCGTCGCCGTCGGACTGGGCAATCAACTTTTCTACAACCGCGTCTTCAACCTCTACGTCTTTCAGTTGCAATCCCCGTGGGTGATCCCGTAGGGCGCTGAAAATCAGCGTGCGTAAGTCTTCCTTGCTTAATGGCGCAAACAGTATCAGTTGGCAACGGCTCAAAAGCGCGCTGTTCACCTCGAACCCCGGGTTCTCGGTGGTGGCGCCAATAAGCGTTACTGTTCCGTCTTCTACAGCTCCAAGGAGAGCGTCTTGCTGGCCCTTGTTAAAACGGTGGATTTCGTCGATAAAAAGGATGGTGTCCTTGAACAGGCCCTTCATCTTGCGGGCGTCGGCCAAGACTTCCTTCACCTCTTTTACACCGCTTGCTACCGCCGAAAGGGCCACGAAAGCTTTTTTCGTGTGTTGACGGATGACGTGGGCGAGGCTGGTCTTTCCGCAACCTGGCGGACCCCAGAATATCATGCTGGGCACGTTGTCGTTTTCAAGGCTTTTGCGCAAAAGGCTTTGCTCGCCCAGAATCTTGTTCTGGCCTAGGAATTCGTCCAGGTTCTGCGGACGTAGTCTTTCGGCGAGGGGCTGGTCCATATCGTACTTATTCGCCGTCAGAAGAATTGTTGTTTTTGTCCACGGGTACCACGTCGATGGAGTATGTGATTTTGCGGTTGTGGGTGTGGATTTTTTTGTAGTGAATGTCGACTTCTATTCTTTCGCCATTGGAAAGATTGGCTATCGCGTGATAATCGTCGGAATCACTGCTTACGACTTTGACCTTGTTGCAGGAAATTCCTTGGCTTGATACTCCTTCGTTGATGATGTCCTTCGCCTGGCTTTCAATCCAGCAGTATCGTCCGGTAACGGGACCGGGTATGGCGATAGCCGCAATCCAGAGGGCTATAACGGCAACAGAAATAAGGGTCTTGGTGGATTGGGGCAGGTAAGAACCCTTGTTCATCTTATTGAGGCAGACCAGCACGTAAAATCCTGCGCAAAGTCCTACAAGGAGTGAAATGTAGGCCGGCCAGCTCTTTATCAGTCGAAAATCTATAAAGGCGTAACCGGAAATAATGTGCGCACATATGGCCAACACAATAAGGCAGGCTAGACAAATCAGGATTGTCTTTGCAGGGTTCTTCTTGAAATTCTCACAGAATTGGCGGGCGCTGAGAAACTCCCTAGTCTTGACTTCGGAAAGAGTACCATTGCCGTCGCAGACGTTGCATTTGAGACCGTTGTCAATAAGCTTTGTGCCGTTGCATCGGATACAGTCCAGCATCTTGACGCTCCCCGAACCGCAGCAATAGGGGCATGGCCTTTTGTCCTTTTTTCCGGAACCCTTGCAGTGCTTGCAGAATTCAGTGCCTCTGACGGGAAAGTCGACAGTCTTGTCTATGGACTTGATATGGATCTGAACGGTTTCTTCTTGATTCTGCATAATCCTATGCGTCCTCGTTCACGAATTCGAACTTGGCAAAGCCTGAGGGCAATTCTCGCGTGGGTCTGCCGTCTTTCAGCATGCAGTGGAGTGTGGATCCCGTGGTGCAGAGCTTGCCGTTTACCGTTGCCTTATATAGGAAGCGGACTCGCAGCCGGTCTACACGAACCATAGTAGTTTCGATATCTACGAATTCACCATAGTGGGTGGGGTTCTTGAATTGAACGTTCAGTTCCAACACGGGGCTGGAGAAACCTTCGGCCTCCATGTCGGCGTAGCTTGCTCCGGCCTCGCGGAAGTATTCGGTGCGGGCTTGCTCGAACCACACGGCGTAAACGGCGTGGTGGACGATTCCCATCTGGTCGGTTTCTGCGTAGCGGACATCAATACGGGCGGTATGCTTGAAAGTGCAGGTTTCCATGCCTCTAAATATACAAATCATTCCCAAAATCTTCGATAGTGGCGATTTTTTTACAAAAATGGCGAAAAGAGGCAAATTTCGCGAATCAACAACTTATCAACACCCCAAGCCCCTTTTGTGGACAAAACTTTTGCGAAAAAAGAAAAAAAGCGCAATTTTTTTTGCGTAAGTGCTTGATTTTTATTGACAAAACACCCTGAATCTTATTAAATTTGGTCCACTCTATTATCTTTAGGGGTACTAGAGTGCGTGCCAAAGTAGCTCAGCTGGTAGAGCAGCTGATTTGTAATCAGCCGGTCGTAGGTTCGATTCCTATCTTTGGCTCGAAGCAATGGGTCGTTGCCCGAGTGGTTAAAGGGGACGGACTGTAAATCCGTTGGCTTACGCCTACCGTGGTTCGAAACCACGACGGCCCACGCAACAAACCAAGTCCTGTGGTATTTCGGTACCATAGGACTTATGCCCAGGTAGCTCAGTGGTAGAGCACTTCCTTGGTAAGGAAGAGGTCTCGGGTCCGACTCCCGATCTGGGCTCTCACTAAACGGAGATAGAATAAAATGGCAAAAGAACATTTTGATAGAAGCAAGCCGCACTGCAACATCGGCACCATCGGCCACGTTGACCACGGCAAGACCACTCTGACCGCCGC
>CACZII010000048.1:17629-25240 GCA_902781185.1 Fibrobacter succinogenes | reverse complement strand
TCCGGTGTGAGGTTGCAAACGAGGTCTGCATCCGGAATCATTTCTTCGTAGGTACCGACCTTGAAGCCGTTTTCAGTAGCGTTCTTCCAGGACTGGCGCTTCTGTTCGATGGCTTCCTTGCGGAGCGTGTAAGAGACGTCGAGGCCGCTATCGCGCAGGTCAAGACCCTGATGGAGACCCTGGGCACCGCAACCGACGAACACGATCTTCTTGCCCTTGAGGGCTTCAACACCACGGCTGAATTCAGAATGTTCCAAAACGGCAGTGGCCAATTTCTTCGAGTTGGCGACGCATAGGGATAGAATTGAAATAATTCATTTTTTGAACCTCTGTTAAATAAAACTGTTCCGGCGGGTAATATAGCAATTACAGCCCGCACCTGTCATCCCCGCGAAGGCGGGGATCTCCTTTTCTATCAGAAACCGTCATTGCGTCCCTGAACTTGTTTCAGAGGAAGCAATCTCTATCCACATTAAAGGGGGAAGCCCCCCCCCACCCGCATCACTACGCCACGGTTTTCAGCAGTTCCCTGCCGATACGGCGCAATTCTTCGTCAATGAGTTTCTTTCTTGCCAAAGAGGGTTTCTTCGTTCCGTTTACGTATGCGGCGAACAGGGGCTGAGGGATCCCCAATCGGCGGGCAAACGCCGAGGCGTTTAGTTCGGGAAACAGCCAAAATATGCGGCCAATGGGATTTGTCTTTTTCGGCGAAAAAAATCCCGAAAGTTCCAGGCCCTCGTCCAGATCGTCAAACCACACGCCATCGCAATCAACGCGGCAATTTTCCAGCTGTTTTCGCGTAGCCTTCCTCAGCGGTTCGTAATCGCGGATGAGTTCCCGTCCAATCCGACCGTCTTTCAGTTCCACGCAAACAGCATCCTTTTCAACCCAGAGCTTTTTTACATCCTTTTCCGTAATCTCGTTCATAATTACCCCAATCCAAAAGTTTCGAACCATTTTCTCACTATAAGTTCGCTGTTCTCAGTCGCTAATTCCTTTGCTTTTGCCATATCCGCATTTGATAACTTTCCAAATACCGGCTCGGCACATCCATTTACAATTTCAAACTTAGCCAGTTTCCCCTGCTTTCTCACATGGACGTGAACAGGTTCATGCTCGTTCATGTAAAAGAAAAAAGAGAAACCGTCTTTTTCAAATATCTTCGGCATAATTCAATATAGGTTATTATTTAATAACCGTCAATAGGTTAACGAGCCAAATGTTATTTTTTGTTCTTTAGCTCTTTCAAAGCAGTTTTCAAGATAAGCGTTATAAGGTCTGAAACCGTAATTTTTCGCTTTTTTGCTTCAGTTTCAAATTTTTCCGCAAACCATGTAGGCATTTCCCACACGCAATCCACAAATCCGTCACCAGCAACTGTTTCAGAGATGACTCTAATAAAAGGTTTGTTTTCTTTAGACTTCATATTGCCTCCGTTTTTGGTCATAGTTGATGACCTGTTTGTTGTTAGAGGCGTTTTCGCAATAAAGCAAAAACGCACCTCGCCTTAAAACAGCGAGATGCGTCGGGCTTCAATGTACCTAAGTTTCAAAAAAGTGGCACAAATGTGTAAGGCGAGCGTCGCAAAAATAAGCTTGCTTATTTTTATGACTGAGCCTAGCATTTGGCGCTTGCGCCAGGGTCGTGCAAAAATTTTACAATCCAGATGACTGTTTAGTAATAGAATATTCTCTCAGTGCTTTATCTTGAAATAATCCAGCAGGGCCTTGTAGTTGTCTTGGGCCGTGAGGCAGGTGTCCTGCATGAATTCGTTGACTCTTCCCCACTTCTGGATTCCGCGGTAATAGAATAGCCGCAATTCCTCGCTAATGATGAACGGGACAATCCTGTTTTGCAGGCATTGCCAGAGCATGAGCAACCGACCAACGCGGCCATTGCCATCCTGAAAGGGGTGAATCCGCTCGAACTTCACGTGAAAATCAATCACGTCGTCCAATGAAACTTTATCTTTTGAATTGAAGTCCGAAATCAGTTTCGCCATGTGCTTGTGCACGGCCTTGGGTTCCACGGTCTTTTCCTCGCCTACCTCGTTGGGCAGCTTCTTGTAGTCCCCCACCACAAACCAATCCTTTTGGCTGTCCGAGGTATTCGCCTTTAAAATCCGGTGGAGTTGCTTGATGTGAGCCTCGGTCACCTTGTCCGTGGCATGGTCAATGACATAATCTATGCAGCGGAAATGGTTGACCGTCTCCAAAATGTCGTCAATACGCGTGTTCTCGGAGGTCACCCCCAGCGTATTCGTCTCGAAAATGAACCGGGTCTGCTCCTTGGTCAGACGACTCCCTTCGATATGGTTCGAATTGTAGGTCAGGTCAATCTGCGTGTGATGATAAATGCCCCCCTTGAGGCGGCCCTGCTTTTCCAAGCGCAAACGCTCTAGCAGAGGCGACAGTTTCGCTTTCCCCTTCTTGGGCAGCGCGGCATCGGCAGGAATATTCCAGGTCTTGCCGGTAAGGAAAGCCCCCTCGATCTTGCCCATAGCGCAATAATTACGGGCCGTACGCTCGCTAACTCCGTACTTCTCCGCAAATTGGGAAACTGAGACACAAACAGAATCTATCGGCAAGTTTTTGTCCTTCATCTACCCCAATATACAAAATTTTTGCCGATATCGGCAAGTTTTACGTTAAAAACGAGTAAAAAACACCATCTAGCCTTCGAATTTCCAGCCACAATCGTTGTGGTAGACCATTTGGCGGGTCATGCCGCCGTCAATGCAGATGTTTTCGCCGGTGATGAAGCCGGCCTTATCGCTGGCGAGATAAAGCACCATATTCGCGATGTCAAGCGGGTTGCCGACACGGCCTGCGGGCTGCTGCGTGGCATCGGGGCCTTCGTAAACCTTGAAATCCGTATCAATCCAGCCCGGCGAAATCGAATTCACACGAACCCGACCCGCAAAGCTTACGGCAAGCGCATGGGTAAGGGCAGCAATCCCGCCCTTCGCCGCCGTATAGCTTTCTGTTTGCGGTTGGCTCATGCGGTCGCGACTCGAAGAAATGTTTATAATGCTTGCGCCATTCGCAAAATGCGGTGCAAAAAGTTTCGCGAGGTAGAACGGGGCGGTCACACCCACGGCCAGCGCATAGCTGAATTCCTCATAACTACATTCGTCAATGCCCTTCATCAGCGGAAGCGCGTTATTTACCAGCACATCCGCGTGGCCGTATTTCTCAATAACGAACTGAGCAAATTTTTCAAGAACATCCTTCTTGGAAAGGTCCCCCACAAAGCAGGGATTCTCACGGATGTCGATATACGCGACCTTCGCGCCCTCTTTCTCAAATTCACTCACGACGGTCGCACCAATCCCGTGCGCCCCACCCGTCACAACGATCACTTTATTTTCAAACGATTTCATAAAAAAATCCTAATATGACATCTTTTGACATACCGTACCAGCAACCTATTCCGCAAATCCCGGAGGAGGCAGGTGCATGCCCGCCATCAGGAGTTTATTTTCGCTAGCGTATTGCATTAGGCGATTGCGGCTCTCGGCGGACTTTGCCTTGTCCATGTCGTAATTGGAATTGATTTCGGGATGATCTTTCTGCAAGGCATAACCGTGCATCAAGTCGCCCACAATTAACAAATTCGCAAGCTGGAAAGCGGTATGGCCCGGTGTGTGGCCTACGGCATCTAGCGCGAGCACCCCATGGGGGAGCGTATCACCGAAGGCGAACAAATGCAGGCTATCCTTGTAAAGAGCCATCACATTCTTCTGCATGTCGTTTTTCGGGATGTCATTCATCCAAGCGTCGTATTCCACCTGGCCCGCATAGACGGCAGCATTCTTAAAGACCTTCACATCAGCCCCCGCGCTATCCTTAGCAACCAGGCCTGCAATGTGGTCCACATGGAAATGGGTCAGGTAAACAAGCCCGATGGAATCCGGATTCACGCCTAAAGCGGCCAGACGGCTCATCAGCTGGCCGCCAAAGGCTCCAAGACCCGCATCGAACAAGATGTATACGCCGTCCACCTGCACCAAGAAGGTGCTGACGGAGGCAGGAATCCCGGCCGGCATATTCAGGCTTGCGTAAAGGGAATCGCTGGCATCGCTGAAAAGGTCGCGAGGCATCAGCTTTTCGCCCTCGTTGTCCTGAATCCAGGTGACCTTCGCCCCATTTGCAAGGGAAACAGTCTTTGTGCCGGCCACAGCCGCGGGCTTTTCATCCGCAGTTGAAGCCTTGGCATCGCCCACCGATGCATCCTTGGCAGACGTTTTCGTATCGCTGCAACCGACCACCGTCAAGGCCAGTGCAACTGCAAATAAAGAGGAAAGGGATCTTTTCATATATTCTCCTGTTACAGGAGAATATAACAAGATTTACTTGGTTTCCACAGGATACCACTGAGGCCTCGGCTCATCCGGCGATGGCGGCGTAATCCCAATCTTCTGAAGCAGCTTTTGAAGGAGGCACGGGTCTAGAGGAGTGGGGTTGGACTTGTTGACATCTACAGGTCGATACGGCTGCGACGGATCCGGCGTCGGGCATTCATACAGGGGCGGAAATTCCTGGGCAAAGCCAAAAGTAGCAGCGGCCAAAGTCAGAGTAATGATTAAGTGCTTCATGATGGACTCCTTTTTTCAGGGTTTATCGTTCTTTACTCCCATAATATACCCCCAAAAATCCATCAAGTCAAATATATAATTTCTATTTATTTAATCAAATAAATTGATTATTAAATAAAAAAGCAAACAGAAAACCAAAGACATAGCGGCATCATTTGACACTTGCACCCCATAATCCTATACTTTCTACAAAACGAGCCATAAAGTGAAAATCTACTATCACCTCCCCGGACTTTTCGAATTCTACGACCTGTACAAGGTTTTCTTGCCGTTATTCCGCAAGCACCGGGAATTCTTTTACGACTGGTGTGAAATCGGTTCTATTTACGGGGCTCCCAGTGACTGTGTTTGGGGTGGTGGGCGCGTAGGTTTCGGGGACGCAGACCCCGAAACAGTTGCTGCGCTTATGAAGGAATATGGTATTTCGGCACGGCTCACCTTCAGCAACTCCCTGCTCCGCGAAGAGCATCTTGCCGATAAAAATTGCAACGCAATGTGTAGACTATTTGAGAATAGCAACACAATGCCGCCCTCAAAAACGGGCGCAACTTCAAATGGCGTTATCATCCACTCCGACCTATTGCTCAACTACATCAAGGCGAAATATCCTGAATTTTATTTCGTCTCTTCGACCACAAAGGTCCTCACGGACTTCGAGCAATTCAAGGCGGAGCTGAATCGTGAAGAATTCCGCTACGTCGTTCCCGATTTCAGGTTAAACAAGCAATTCGAAAAACTGAACACACTCACAGACGCCCAAAAACAAAAGGTTGAATTCCTGTGCAATGAATGCTGCTGGTTTGGCTGCTACGACCGCAAAAAGTGCTACGAGAACGTGAGCCGAAAAAGTCTCGGTGAGGCATGCGCCGACCACATCTGTATTTCCCCCGATGCCCCAAGAGGCTATCGTTTTTCCGACGCCATGAAAAATCCCGGCTTTATCGGGATTGAAGACATTCAAAACGTCTATGCGCCCGCCGGATTTAGCCACTTTAAAATCGAAGGGCGCAGCCTTGGCAGCGCCATCATCCTAGAATTCCTGCTATACTACATGACCAAGCCGGAATACCAACTCAACGTCCGGGAAAAAATTTATCTGGACAGTACGCTGGATTTATTTTAACTCCAACAAAAAAAGGCTCCCCAAAGGGAGCCTCTTAAAATGCCATATCAGATTACTGTGCAGCAGCCGGGGCAGCGGCGGCAGGCTGAGCAGCCGGGGCAGCAGCAGGCTGAGCGGCAGGAGCAGAGGCAGGCTTAGCAGCAGGAGCGGCAGCGGCAGGAGCGGCAGCGGCAGGAGCAGCAGCCGGTGCAGCGGCAGCGGGCTTAGCTTCAGCCTTGGTGGCAGGCTTGGCTGCAGGAGCAGCAGCTGCGGGGGCAGCGGCCTTTTCAGCAGGCTTAGCCTCAGCCTTGGCGGCAGGCTTGGCTGCAGGAGCAGCAGCTGCGGGGGCAGCAGCCTTTTCAGCAGGCTTAGCCTCAGCCTTGGCAGGTTTGGCCTCGGCCTTTTCAGCAGGCTTGGCTTCAGCCTTTTCAGCAGGCTTGGCTTCAGCCTTAGCTTCTTCCTTAGCAGGTTCAGCAGCGGCGATAGCGTTAGAAGGTGCACCCGGAGCGTGGGTATCAATCAGTTCCATCTCGAAAACGAGAGTGCTGTTGCCAGGAATCTGCGGGCCACGGCCACGGGGACCATAAGCGAGGTCGCTAGGAATCCAAGCGGTAACCTTCTCACCCACCTTCATAAGCTTGAGCATTTCGGTCCAGCCAGGAATCACGGCGCCAATGGGGAACTCCAGAGGTTCGCCACGATCAATGGAGCTATCAAACTTGGTGCCGTCCAACAGCGTTCCAGTGTAATGAACCTTCACCACGTCGGTATCAGAGGGGGTAACACCCGTACCTTCGGTAATCACCTTATACTGGAGGCCACTTTCGGTAGTCACCACGCCTTCGGCGGTCTTGTTCTGGGCGAGGAAAGCTTCACCCTTGGCCTTGTTCTCGACAGCAGCGATGCTGTCCTTCCTGATCTTTTCGGCCTGGCGGGACTGGGAAAGTTCGGTTAGAGTCTGGAAAATAGTGGAGTCGGCCATGAGGTACTTGGCACTATCCTGCTTGTAGCGTTCAACAAAGGCCTGAATAAAGAGGTCCAAATCCAAATCAATGGAATCACGGGCTACCAGCTGGAACTGAGCCTGGTTACCAAAATGAGCACCCAGAGCATAGCTATACTTGTCCTTTTCGGTGACCAGGGCGGTCTTGGTCTTGGGGCCCTGGCACAACTGATCACAACCTGTCAAGAGCAGGGCAAGAGCACCTGCAGCAACAATCACTTTTTTATTCATAAGTTGTCCTCTTCTTTTGAATTGACCCCCATAAAATAGCAAATCCTGCGAAAAAAGGGACCTAAAATGCTAATTTTTGCTTATAAGTTTTCATATATTATGGAAAACGAGTTTTTTAAGGATTTTTATGTGCGGAATAGTCGCTTACATCGGTCAAAGTGAAGCTCTTCCCGTTCTTGTGGGCGGTTTGAAAAAATTGGAATACCGCGGCTACGACAGCTCGGGAGTGTCCCTCATCGACCACGGGAAAATCACCACCGTCCGTGCATCCGGCAAAATCAGCGCCCTGGAAGCCAAGCTCAAGGAGCGCTCCGTACAGGGGAACATCGGCATCGCCCACACCCGCTGGGCTACCCACGGTGCCCCCACAGAACAGAACGCCCACCCCCACACCAGTTTCGACGGAAAGATTTCCATCGTTCACAACGGCATTATCGAGAACTACGCAAGCCTCAAGGCAAAGCTCATTGAAAAAGGCGTCACCTTCAAGTCCGAAACGGACACTGAGGTGGTGGCCCACCTGATTGCCAAGAACTACAACGGCAACCTAAAAGAGGCAGTCCTCAAGGCCCTTTCCCTTATCGAAGGCACATTTGGCCTTGCGGTGATATGCAGCGACGAACCCGACACCCTGATTGGCGCCCGCCGAGGGAGCCCCCTGATTCTCGGTATCGGGAA
>CACZII010000048.1:0-17581 GCA_902781185.1 Fibrobacter succinogenes | reverse complement strand
TACCTGGACGACAACGACGTGGTGGAAATCAAGCGGAGCGGATACTCTATCGTGAACATGAACAGCCACGAAGTGACCCGCGACATCCAAGACGTAGACTTTGACGCCGAATCCATCGCCAAGGGCGGGTTCGCCCACTTCATGCTGAAAGAAATCTTCGAGCAGCCCGAAGTGCTCAAGAACACCATGCGCGGCCGCCTGCTCATTGCCGAAGGAAACGCCAAGCTTGCAGGCCTCGACACCAACATCAAGGAACTGAGAAACATCAACCGCATCATCATTACCGCCTGCGGCACCAGCTACTATGCGGGCATGGTGGGCGAATACATGATAGAGGATTTGGCCGGCGTTCCCGTAGAGGTGGAATACGCTTCGGAATTCCGCTATAGGAACCCCATTATCAAGCCCGGGACCTTGGTCCTTGCCATTTCACAGTCCGGCGAGACCGCCGACACGCTTGCGGCATTGAAAGAAGCCCAGCAGAAGGGCGCTACCGCACTTGCCATCTGTAACGGCGTGGGCTCCACCATTGCCCGCACCAGCGATGGCGGCGTGTACCTGCATGCCGGCCCCGAAATCGGCGTAGCCTCTACAAAGGCCTTCACAAGCCAGGTGACCGTGCTTGCCATGATTGCCCTTTTGCTCGGGCGCCAGCGCAGACTCTCTTTCGAAGCCGGTGCCGACATCGCCCGCGCCCTCACGGAATTGCCCGCCCTAGTAGAAGAAACCCTCAAGCTTTCCGACAGCATTGCCGAAATCGCAAAACAGTACGTGAAGGCCAATAACTTCCTTTACCTGGGCCGCCACTTCAACTACCCGGTGGCCATGGAAGGGGCCCTGAAGCTCAAGGAAATCAGCTATATCCACGCTGAAGGTTACCCTGCCGCCGAAATGAAACACGGTCCTATCGCCTTGATTGATGAAAATATGCCCGTAGTGGTTATTGCCCCCAAAGACGCCCTGTTCGACAAGGTCATCAGCAACGTCCGCGAAATCAAGGCCCGCGGCGGTCGCGTTATCGCCGTCACCACCGAAGACTGCAAGCCTCTGGACGAATTTGCCGACCACCTTATCAAGGTTCCCAAGACTATCCCCATGCTCATGCCTATCGTCACTTGCGTGCCGCTGCAGCTGATGGCCTACCACATTGCGGTGCTCCGTGGAAACGATGTGGACCAGCCCCGTAACCTGGCAAAGAGCGTAACTGTAGAATAAAGATGGCAGAAGTCGAAGAACAGGAAGATTACGAAGTTCGCATCGGGTCCTTTAACGGTCCCATGGACTTGCTTCTGTACCTGGTCCAGAAAAAGGAAATGTCCCTGGACCAGATTCCTATTGCTGAGATTGCCGACGACTTTTTGATGTGGGTCAACAAGATTGGGGTCACCGACCTTTCAAAGGCAGGCGATTTCTTGTACATGGCAAGCCGACTCATGGCACTCAAGGTCCAGGAGCTGTTGCCCGCCGAAGAACGGGACCCCGAGCTCATCGAGGAATACAACGAAGACCGCGAACAGCTCATGCGCGAAATGCTGGAATACCAGCGCTACAAGCAGGTAGCCGGCGGCCTTCAGGAAATGGAAAGCGAGAACTACGGCACCTACAGTCGCGGCCGCCTGGAAAAGACCCAGAACGACGACGAGACCCTGGCCGATGCTAACATCTGGCAGCTGTTCCGCGCTTACCAGAAAAGCCTAAAGACCAAGATTTCGGAGACCATCCACCATATCGAACTGGACTACGTGACCATCCAGGACCGTCAACAGGCCATCAACAACTACCTGAACGTCCACGGCCGCGCATTATTCGAAGACTTGCTGGATAACGATTCTCACCCCATTGTCGCGGCCGTGACATTCATGGCCCTGCTGGAGATGATCAAGACCGACGAGCTGGTGTTCCGCCAGAGCGAACTGTTCGGTCCCATCTGGATTTACCGCAAGAAGAACAACGAGGAATATGCCGAAGAAATGGCCCACGAGACGGTGTTCCTCTCTAAGGATCCCGACGTAAAGCCCGGCCTTGTAGAAGAAATCCGCAGAGAGGCCACGGCACGCTCCCAGGCTGGGAGCGTTGGCGACATCGCTGCCGTGATGCGCGAGGCCCTGTTATGGGCCAGCCGTGGCCAAGACGTCACCGAAGACGACCTGATGGCCATGCTAGAGGGCCGCGAAGACCTAAGCGAAGTCCAAGAAGACCCCTTTGGAGATAAGGACGAAGAAAGCACACCCGAGCCAAGTGCCGAGCGCCGAACCTGCCTCTGAGCCTAACGCCGAACCAGCCGCGTCTTCTACACCAGAGAATAACGAGACGCCCGCAGACGAAGAAGGCCCCGTCATCTACGGAGCCCAGGAGTAAATCCATCATTGTCATCCATTTTTGTCATGTTCGCGCAGGCGAACATCTATTATCTGTAGTGTACATAGATCCTCGCCTTCGCGAGGATGACGAGAAAGAGCACGAGGATGACAAATGTAGAGCGAATTATATTTATTGGAACTCGGCAGTAAACTTGTCGCCATCTTTCGGGGACACAAGGCGCGGGTTATCCGTGTTGCCGTCTATCCAGCCGGTAAAGGTGGCACCCGCCGCAGAGACCGCCTCTAAGAGCATGTCATTCCCTGCAAAGAACTTGCCGGTGTAATTCGTACTGGGCAGTGTCATGCCATCCACAAGCACCTTACCATTCCCGCTTGAAGCAATGGTGACACTGATATCGGCACCTAGGCCAAATTCTTCGCGATATTCCTCGCGGGTCCCTCGGGTTCTAGAGGCCGCATATGAAACGACATACTCTCCGGTGCGGTCAAAGCTCTCTGGACTTGAACCATAAGGACAATATCTGCGCTGGAATACAGCTTCATTATCTAGGTCCCTATCCATTTCCGATGTCGGAATCTCCGAATTTACACGATCCACCGCAGCCACCATACGATCATAGGTCAGGTACGATGTAAGCATTACCGCCGCATGGTTCACAAACATCCTGCAAAAAACCGGATTCTCTCGCAGTTTAATGAAAATATTGGCAAAGTACCCTGATGCTGTTCGTCCAGAACCGCGGTCATCCCTAATCCAATCAAACATGGATACTGAACCGGCTCGCCACAAGGCACACCATTCCCAACCAAACCCCTGATCTACATCAAACAAAATGAATCGGTAGGGCTGATCCGGAGAGCGCCAAGCACGTACGTTATTGCTGGGCCAGTCCCCATTACGCAAGTAAATTTCAGCAGCCATGTAGTCAGCGTAGTTACCAACATCTAACATGGTCTGCACATTCTTGTAATTTTCAGCGGCCTTCTTGGCTTCACTGGCATTGGTAGTATCCGTTTTAAAATGATTATCCCCGATAAACTTCAACATATTGATATAAGAATCGGCAGTTCCCCCATTTGCGGTTACCGTATCCTTTACATGCTTAATCATGTCGATGCTCTTGGAATCAATTCCATGGTTCGTTTCCACAAAGTGTTCATTCAAGCGTTCACGCAGGTCATGGATTCCCATGTATACGCCATTGTAGAACACCACTACCTGGCGGCTGCGCTGGTAATCCACCGAAGACCCTTCCACCACGCTGACCATGGCAGGGTCAGCCACAAAATCACCCACATAGCGGTTTCCACCATTGCGCAAGTTAAATCCCTTGAACTTGTTGTCCTCGGGTCGGGTAGAGAACAGGTTGTACTTAAGCCTACCATCTTCGTAGATTTTTTTCATCTTGATGGCCACAGGTTTCTTTGCATAGGTACGACTATAGTTACCCATCAAAGAAATACCGGCATCAATCTGCCATGCTTTCTTGGTGCTGGAACTACCATTTTCAAAATATTCCACATGCACGGGATACTCCGCCTCTTGCATAATGGGAACTCTACAGCTATAAGGGTCCTGGCCAAAACAGTCAGACGTGTTACCATAGCTTTCTCTAAAGAACACGGAATCCACGCTGATAGCCACCACCGGCATGGCAACCTTCTCGTTAATAAAGAAGGTATGGCTGGACTTGCGGACAATAGAATCCCCAACAATCTCTGCACAGCGGACAGGGGTATTCTTTGTTAGCGTAATAGGTTCCGTAAATTCCTGGTCGTAATTCGTAGAACCGTCAAAAGAGCAATAAATTTTTCCACCATTCACCGCTTCAGGAACAGGAATCGTCAATTCACCACTGTAGAATCCGGCAGGAGGCAACAGGCGAACCTTCGTATCTTCTTTCTCTTCACCATCATCGCCGGTGATATCCTTCTCATTACCATCGTTGCCCTTTCCGGAACCGCTCGACTTAGAGTCTTCCTTCCCTGAAGCAGCGGAACTGTTGGGCGATAGAGGATCTATGCCCTTGGCAAGCATATCTAGATACCAAGTATACAGGGAATCCGACGCCAGTATACTGTCTGGGATCACCTTGCCGTCGGGGCCGATTACCGAACCCGATTCCTCGGGCTTGCTTGTAGAACCGTCGTCACCGCAAGCCGAAAGCGAAATGAGTGCGAAGAACAAGGCCGTAACGGCCATGCCTCTAGCGAGGCTTACAACGATGTTTTTCTCTAGTTTCATCATCATATCCTCCCTAATCCATTACGCAGCGGACAGAAAAACCGTTTTCGCTACTATCAGTCGTAAAACCAGAATAATAAGAGTAGTCACTGACTCCATAAAGTGGCGAACCATAAGTATCCGGACCCGGCTGCAACCACCAACCCGTAATAAACTGCCAGGTCGTAAATTCATTTGCAATCACGTCATTTTTGCCTGCAGGCAAGGCCGAGAAGCCATAGGTATCTTCACCGTCATCCCATTCTTGCGCTTTCAGGTTATCAAAGTCTCCACCAGCGCTTTCCAGAAGTTCCTCGAACTCCTCTTGAGTCGGCAAGTGCCAGCCCGTGGGGCAAACAGTCTGGGCTTGCTCTGCTGAATATAGTCGTCCATATTTTTCGCAGTTACTCGTGTCATTATCAAAGCAAGCCGATCCCGAAACTGAGTAATTCAGGTTTTCGGCCATCCAGACTTGCGAACCGATCGGAACAATCTGATAAGTCTGGCCTCCATAGGTAAGCCCCGTCAAGGTATCTCCCTTCACGATAGCCACACCACACATAACCCTCTGGATTGTTCCTTCTTGGTTAGTAACAGAAACCGTCGGCCTGTAATACCCCGCTTCGCTGAACGCTCCCTCTGCAACCGTCCAATCCGTCGTATCTGCAACATCAGCACCCTCCCAGCTGTAGGCCAAGGGTTCAGCGCCATCACTCGTACAGCCCGTAATGGTCCAACGGTACGACACGTTTTCCACAGCAGCAAGGTCGTTCGAATCCGAGAGCAATACCGGAGCGCCGCAGGCACAGTCCGTGATTTCCCTAGGTTCCACACTGACATCAGGGCAGGCCAGGACATTTTCAGTACTAAGCCCCTCGTCCAAAATCATAGTCGCCCCAATCACCCCGTACTTCGTTGCCACAATTGTTGGCCCAGAATGTTCATTTCCATCCTCATCGATAATAATCCTTGAGACTGTTTTCGGGCTCGGTTGCGGCCAGGAACTTGAGTGCATGTTCCAACTTAGGGTCTCTCCCTTATGGGCAACGCTTGCACTGGGTTCGCAACTAACGGGAGACACCGTACATAAGGTATCACCGGCATAGACCAGGGCAAACCTTGCATAACCCAGGTCTTCGTTAATTTCAATCGTCCTATTGACCCAAGACCATTCGTAGGCATCTCTGCACTTAAATCCGTAACCAGGTTCATTAGTACATTTTGAAGTTAGGGGGCCCCTAAGGGTATCTTCAATAGACACGCCCGTAGCAGAAACAAGGGTAACTTCGATAGAAGATATTTCGTCGGAAAGTCCGGTTACATTATTGATTTGGAAAAGATTCCCCATAAAACGGCATTCCGCACCAATGGTTTCCATCACGGGGATTGCCTTACACTCCGGCTCCATGGTTCCGCCGTCGCTGTTGGTCACCGTCACCGTAGGGGCGTACTTGCCCATAGCGTCTGCCCGTCCCGTTGCTGAAGCCTCCGTTCCCGAAGCCCCATTTCCCCACTCGTATGTAAAGGGTGAACCGCCCTCACATCCAGAAACACTCCACTGGGCTTCTGAGCGTTCACTGCCCTTGAGCATCAGCGACTTTGCTTCTGTTGTACAAACGCATCCCGTCAAAGGAACAGCCTCGACCGTCACGCCCGGGCAGACAATCTCGTCGCTTTCTGATTTACGACCCTTGTTCATCACCAACTTTGCCCTATGCGTTCCACCACGGCTATAACTTACCGAAGGTCCAGCCTCGTCACTAGAGGCAACCGATGCACTTTCATCGAAAATCCATGTATAAGAAACTACGGATCCACCCATGTTGTAGAAAGAATAAGTCACCGTTTCACCCTTTTCAGCCTCAACCGGAGTAACCTGGCAAACGCCACGAACCTTGGTGCCGTCATCAACCACTTCCTTAGAACTAGACGATGTCTTGTTGCTAGAACCAGACTGCGACGAACTGCTTTTCGGTACATCTGTAGAGGTCTTCTTGACCGCCTTGCCGTTACCGTACCAGACCCCCTCCTTACACTGGTACACAGCCATCTTGCCCATTACGTAGATGTATCCGTTTCCAGAGCAATCAGGCAAGTCTTCTTCGGAGACTACACCGCCAGGAATTTCCACCCACTTCTCCGAGAAGCAGGCCACCATATTCTTACCTACGACAGAAATGTCCCCTTCTCTCTTTTCGGTACAATTTTTCAGGTCTTCTGCAGAGGCTACCGAATCACGCACCAAGGCGTCCATAAAGCACTTGACAAAATCCAGTTCGTCAAAGCCCAAGCCATCAACCCCTTTCCAGGCCCCCGACTTGCATTGGTAAGCTGTTTCCTCGGAATAGGCGTAAATCCACTTGCCCTCTATAGACTTGTCGCAAGGCCTTATGTTGCAGACACCTTTCGCAACATCCAAGACCTTCTCCCATTTCTTGGAAACGCAAGTATAATAGTCGCCGCCCACATTAGCAAGGCTTTCTGCATTAGTGGCCGTACATTCCGGCAAGTCGTCGACACTGGCGTAGACAGCCTCTTTTCCGGGGGTCTTTGAGCCTGATCCAGTTGAATTGTCGTCGCCGCAGGCCGCCAGCGTGATCAAGGCGAAGCTGAATAACGCGATTGCACTTAAGCTTTTGTAAAACGTATACTGCTTGGTAAAATTCTTTTCAAACATAGCATACAAAATAGAAAAAAGCGGGGTTTCCCCCGCCTTTTAGATTCCGAGTCAAGTCCGGAATGGCAACTTGTGCTATTTCTTCACAATGCCCTTGCCGCGCTTGGCACCCCACATATCGGTTTCTTCGGCCTTACCGGCCTTAGGCTTGCCAATCTTGGCCAACTTCACGTAAGACGTGAGCTTGGCAATATAGGCACCAGTGCCCACCAGGCGCTTCTTGTCGGAGAGCATGTTCCAGGCGATGTAGAAGTTACCCTGTACAGAACGGCAGTCCTTACCACCGAAGAATTCCTTGCCATTCTTTTTCTTGTTCATTTCGTCAAGGCAGTAAATCTTCTGCTTGTTACCAGCCACGTAGGCACCCAGGTTGGTGAAGTACTGAGTTTCATAGTAGAAGTATACATCTTCCAGGGCCTCGGGGTGTTCATTGAAATACTTCTCCGTCACCGAATCCTTACTCATGAACGAAGCCAGGTCAGACTTGACAATGAATCCCAGGGTATTGGGATACAGGGCGGCGATTTCTTCCTTGCCCATAGTCGTGGGGATAGTGAACACTTCTACGGCAGGAGTATTCTTCGCATCGATATCCCTATTCATGGTTGCAAGCTTGATAGCGGAAACTTCTACAGAGTAGTCACCCACGATAGTCACCCAAGGCGAGGGCAGACGTGCACCGGAGTTGTAATCCGTCGGAGAGTTCCAATGCATGTCGGCATCACCTGCAACACGCTGGGTAACATCGCTTGCATAGTTGGCCGTATCGGTCCACATCCAGGAATCGGCGCGGAAGCGGATAAAGTCGCCCAAACGCGGGGTCGGGTTCTTGGTAGCCTGGGTCTTGTCGAACACCAAAGCCACCTTGTCCGACGGGACGACCGGGGCGCTTCCGGCAGTAGGCGAAGCGTAACGGTTCGCTTCGGCCACTTCGGTAGCAGAAGGCATGTAGAAGGTGAACGGTGCATTCTTGTTGGGATCATCGGCATTTGCGAAGTTCACCGGTTCAGACAGGGTTACCGTCAAGCGGTTGAACTGATCGCTGAAGTTATCCACACGGGCAGAAACAATCACAGGCGCGATACGGTCCGTAACGCTTCCGTCAAAGTGGCCCTTAGTAATCTTCTTACGGTCCTCATAGGTGGCAAAGCTCAACACCTTTCCGCGGCCAGCCGTCTTTATAACGGTAGAGAATACAGAGTCCGAAACGAAGGTCAGCACGCTATCGCTCTTTTTGCCGTTGGCATTGTAGCGAGCCATAAAGGCGTTATAGATTGTCACGGAGTCAATCATATAGGAGCAAGCCACAGCGGTATCCTTCTTTGTCTTGGAGAACGGGATGGTATCCGACGCAGTCGTCTTCTTGGTAAAATCGACTTTTTCAAAGACATTCTCATCCCAGTCTATGCAAATTAGGAAGGGCAGCGAGTCCTTGTATTCACCCTGCGGGTTAGGAGCAAAGGGTCTGTCGTAGTGGATCGCAATAGAGTCCGCCTTGCCATCCAGGTACTCCCTGGATTCCGAGAAATAAGGTTCCGGAATAGCAAGAGCCCCCAAGGTCGCACCCTTGACATCGAACATGTCCACCAGCTGCGGGTAGGGTACCGGCGGCTTGCGGAAGCGCATGTTGGTGTAAGAGGACAGGCTAAGTCCCTTGGTATCTTCGGCCGTAGAAATAGTGATGTACGCCGTGGTATCCATGTATTCCTTACGAGAACGGATAGAAATAATGTAGGCTCCATCGCCAAGAGCAAGGGCCTCACCAGGCATGCTCACGCCCGCAGAAGCATCTACCAAGGTCAAGGAGGTCAGGTAATCCGTGCAGATTTCGTTGGTAGAGGGGTCCACAACCACTACATACAGATCCACATCGGAACCAATCCAGTGGTAGTATTCCTCGCCATCCAAGGAATCGGGGTCGCCCGCCAACGGGTGTTTCCAGGCGGTCACCTTGCCTGTAGAATCAACAGACACAGGTTCTGCAAAGTCGAGTCGCGGAGCGTAGAAGTTGATAACCGCCTGAGACTTCAGGGAAACCGTTTTTGGTTCGGGGTTAGCATTCAAACCGTCCAGTCCCTGGTACACCCAGATAGTGTCGATACCAGTCTGGTTGATTTCCTTGGGCCATGTTACCTGGGTATCACCGGTCTTCGAGGTATAGGCCACCATGCCCTTATCCAAAACCAGGGTGTACTTCTGGCCAATGGCACTCAGCAAGTCAACGCCACCATCGGCAAAGGCGGACACATACACGGGCACGCGGCTACCTGCAAGGCCCTTGTCCACAAAGTCCCACTTGGTGCCACTTGCATAGACAGGGCTCTTCTCGTCACCGGCATTCACCGTATAGGTAGAAGTCTGGGTCATCACATCCAGATTACCCTTGATGCGGAAGTTGATGTAAGTGCGGGCCTTTTCGTTGCAAGTACCATTGGTTTCGCAGAAGTCAATCACCAAGCGGTAGCTTCCCGGAGCAAGGCCGTTAATCTTGTCAGTGTTCACCTTGGGGCTAAACTGGTTAGAAAGATCGATACCGCCATACTGCCAACCCGCCTGGCCCGACACCAAAGTAGCGACTTCCACGCCAGCACGGGTGGTAATCCTGTACGTCAGGCTACCTCTGCTTGCAATATCTGCACCGCACCACTCCTGCGGTTCGCTAGAACTGCCACCGGAACCACCCACACCCGCAAGAGATGCGCAGGAACCGTCACCCGTTTCCTGATAGCAGATACTGTAGTTCACATTACCGGTGGCTGGGTCCTTGGTACCATTGGCATTAAGACCGCTGCTCTGCTTGATGAACATGTTGGTCTTGATAATCACATTAGACATGGTGGTTCTGCGGTCGCAGAAGAAGATATCCAGCGGATAATCATTTCCGGGAACCAAGAAACCTTCACCATAGGTGGTATTCAACTGCTTTAGCTGCACATGGCTCGGGGCGGCTAGGTGAGTACCTCCGTTATCCACAGCAAGCTTTTTATTGATGAACACCCAGATGTCGTCATCGCCGCGGAAAGTAAATTCCTGGTCTTCGCTATAGGTGAATGTGGCGTGGGATTCAAAGCAGAACTGTTGATTGTGGCCAACCGCATTTGACCATCGCGGAGCGCCCCAATCCCACATACTCGCAGGATGATCGCCATCTCCAAAAGATCCACCCGTTTTTCCATTGGTAAGCACAATATCTTTTCCACAGTCTATGCCCGAAGCCCAACCGGGTCCACTGCAATACCTATCAAAGGCATCTGCACCTATGGTAAAGGGAACCGGCCCCTCAGCAAAACGTTTCGTTCTACACGTAGGACAGGCAACAGGGCTTAACGCCGTCACAACGGTAGCATCAGTGGTACTATCGACGGGGTGGAATCCACCCAAATCGCCGGCCATATTCGCGGAGTCCGAATCAAATCCCCAACGGGGGTCGGTGCCATAGTGTCTAAAGGGCATGTTGTAGCATTGGACTTCGTTCAAGCCCTGTACGTAGTTGAACAACTTGTTGAAGTTGTCGGCGGTGCCAAAACATTTTACACCATTTCCACCAGCAGCGGTATTCAACTGAGGCTTGCCATCTGCCCCCAAATCCGTTTGAACAATGCCCGTACGAACGCCAAGGCATTGCCCTGCATAGCTATCATCCTGTTCATTCGTCGAGAAAATATGGCCTACCTGGGTAGTCCACAGACTCTCATCGGTATCATAAATCACGGCAGCCAGGTTGAAGGAACAAATGCCATCTACACCGGGGTCCGTAATAAACAGACCCTGCTGGTCTGCCAGGTCATCGGGCCACTGGGAATCATCGGGTATAAAGTAAAGCCTATCCGAACCGAAGGCTTCCAAAATAGCTTTCAAGGGAAGCGGAGTGGGTTCTGCCTCGGACCCCCACAAGCCAGTCTGGCCAATCTGGTCATCAGGCTTGTTCCTACGGTAAATAATAACTTCGTCTGGAACCAGGGATTCTTCGTAAACCATCTGGAACCAACCGCACATTCCTGGAGCAGGAGACATCTGCACACCAGCCCCGCCATTGGCACTAACCATCATTACGTCGGACTGCCACTCCTTGTCGTCGGGAACTAGAACATAGAGGTACTTGGCCGAGGGGGGGAGGCCGCCTGTATAAGTCTTCCCGGGATTCAAAGGATCGCTAGCCACAAAAAGGGTACTGCCCGCACCTGGACAGGCAAACTTGGCGTTGTTCGTAAGTGCATTCTGCGGGGCTTCGCCAGCGCCTACTGGAGTCACCCAATTGAGCGGGTCTATCATGGAAATACTACCCTGTGTAACGCTGCTGAGAATACTGAAACTAGTCCCACCGTTTTCTTGATGGGCTATGTCGCACAGGTCAAATGTAAAGTATCCCTCTGCATCTTTAGTAGTAACATGACCAGCCTCCGTAGCCTGACAATTTCGTGTACCAAAATACACTTCAGTCCAATTGTCAGGGGGTTTAAGGCGCACGGTTCCCCCACAAAAACACTGCTGAGCCTCTGCCACGTCGCTAAAGAGACCAACAAAAATCTTTTTGACATAGATTTTTCACCTTTTTGATATGCAATTAAATGCAGCAAGCGTGGGCTTACTGCAAAATACCCCCCAAAATCTATTCTTTTATTGTCAAAAAAGCAAACGAAAAAACGAAAAAAAACGGCAAAAAACAAAAACACGTGACCAAGTCACCCTTTTTTACGTTTCGATGCACAAAACTGCCGTCTTTTGTAAATTTCCGTTTTCATTCAACATTCTTACCCCATTCAATTTTACGTGACGGGTCTCATAAAAAAGGCAAAAAACGCCCATTTTAGGGAATTCCTTTCCCTTTTTCGCAAAAAAAAGGATATATTTAGGTCAAAGAGGTTTATTATGAACAAGAAGATTCTGATAGGGCTTTCTGTTGTTGGTGCTGCCGCTGGCTTTTGGGCCTGCGGTGATGGCGATGTGATTACCAAGGGTGGCGAAGACGAAATGGTCCTTGCTGCCTATACCTTAGGCACTGACGAAGAAAGCACCATGAAGGACCTGGTCAAGGCAGCAATGGATTCTTGCAGTGCCGATCCTACCTGTGCAGCCAAGATGGAAGGTGCCACCTATGTGCCCCCCGAAAGCAGCGCCGAAGGCGGCGATACCCCGACACCGGAAAGTTCCGATAGTAATGGAGGCTCTGGACAGGGCCCTGTGAGCAGTTCCGCCCTTAAGCCGGTGATAACGTCTAACACCTCTACAGAAACTTCTTCTGGGTCTACAAATCCGACCCCCACCTCCAGTGCGGCCGCAGCCACTGACCCCAATGATCTTAGTGGAAGTTGCAAGGCTAGCGTGCAATCCATAAAGGAGGGTGGGAGCGTCACCTGGACTTTTACTGTTGGAACTTTATCTGGAGCGGGAGTTACCGAATTGCTTGATTACCAAAACAGGGTCAAGGCAGCCACCTGTAATTGGACTGTTGCCGGTGGTACGGTCACTGCGGGCAATGTTGCTGGTACCTGTGGCGGTGACGGTAAGACCGTCACAGCAACCTATGCGGAAATCGGGGACTATAAAACCTCCATCAAGCTGGGTGAAAAGACCATCGACTGTGGAACAGTCGCCGTAGCAGGCCCCGATGTAACGGGATGTGAGTGCACTGTTGACGAGGCCAATCCCGATGTCAAGGGCGGCGATGTGACTGTTACATGGACTGTTTCGAGCTGCAAGGCCGGTTCTGACACCCCCAACGAGGATTGGAAATGGGCATGGACAGGAGCCACAGGGTTGGCAGCCTCGGCTACAGCGACTGTTTCCAAGAAGGGCGATACCAAGACCGCTTCGGTGAAGGTTACCAGTGCAAAGAACGCCTCTATGAATGTGACCTGCCCGCAGGTGAAGGCGGTCAATTCCGACCTACCGGATTACGAAATTGGCGGCACGGGAATAACCGTACCAAATGGGGCCTGTGGCGTGGCTACCACTTCCGGTCAATTGAGGATAGAACACGCTTACGTAGGGTCATCATGTACCGTAGGCTTAACGATTGCCGGCACGGAATACGCAGCAGAAACCCGGAGTGACTGCAATATCTACTATGGCGTACTATCTTTTGACGGAACCAATGTTAGCAGCGGACAGCAAATTTGCGTAACCGCAACAGGTTCCGCTTCCGATGTGACGCTAAAGATTCAATAAAAAATTCACGAACAAAAAAAACGCCCCGCGGATTTCCGCGGGGTTTTCTTTTTTATTCACCCTGTAAAAAGAATCTTTACAAGGCTTTTTTCTCCCCAAAAAAGCGTCTTATACTGTACGGGGCATTCCGCTCCGCCGTACACCGGGGCGCACCCGGATAAAACATATGACTGTATACAAGCAAAGAAAAACGAAGCCTATACGCAAGAACGCCATTCCCGAATCGTTACAAGGACAAGTCTATTTGGATCCCAGGTTTGATACCGGCTTCAAGGAGCTCTTTGACAGCAAGGACGCACTCAAGGATTTTTTGGACGGAGTCCTGCAACTGGAAGGCGATGATAAGATAAAGGGCCTCACCTTCTCTTTCGACAAAACCATAACGATGCGCTCGTCGCTGAGCAAGAAAGTCATCTTGGGCATCTTCGCGAAAAATAAGTATATTATGATTAGTTTGCCCAAGTTCAAGAAATCCGAGGGCGAAGTTAACTGTTCCGTGGATGCCTGGTTATACCTGCTGAATCACGCTGGCGACGGCAAGGAACTGCCGGATTTCGGCAACGAGGTCCTTGGGGAAGCCCTGGAACGCATTCGGGTGGACAACGCAGACGACGAACTCTTAACGAAACAGGAGAAGGACATGGTAACGCAGGAAGAGATTGAGACACGGGTTGCCAGCGGTATACTTCGCGGTCGAGAGCAAGGAATAGACATCCTAGAGGCTCTCGGCGTGTCAAGCGACCTGATCGAGAAAGCTCGGAAAATCGCAGCAGAGAAACAACAAGAACTAAAGTAGTTTACTGCACTTTTATCATCCCGGCCCTGTACTTCATCTTGAGAATGCGGGCAGCGGATTCCTCGATGCGGTTGCGGTAGGTTTTATTGTTCTTGGAAATTTGTTCTAGGTAGTTCACCATTTCTACCGCCTTTGCGGGGTAGGTAATCATAAACATGTCGTTCCCGGCGGTCAGAGCCGTGCGGATGAGCTTGCGGAAATCCTTGCGGGGGTAGCCCTTGCTCTTGACACGTTCGGTTCCGCTGACCCAGGCCCTGAGCGAAACGCCCCATAGGTCATCGGTAAGGATAACCGTTTCCGGATTCATTTCACGGGCCATCTTCACGATTTTCGGTTCAAAGACGGCGGGGCGGTTAGAAATGCGTATAAACCGCACGCTGCTCATCATGGTCACGGGAATGTCGTCGGAGAGCCGCTTGAAAAACTCCACATTGTAGGCAATCTTGTTCTTGGGGCTTGCGCTGATGGCAATCTGGTGGTCGCTATTGGTCCAACTGTCGTAACCCGGGAAATGCTTGGAGACGCAGACTACCCCACTCTGCCTCATGCCCTGGACAAAGGCCTGGACTTTTTCTGTGCTGGTGGAATCCTTTTCCCAACTGCGGGCGCTCTCTTCCATGAAGGAATTCTTTTTGCGGTGGTCGGTGGTCCTTGGCGGGGTCCAGCACAGGCGCCAGGTTCATGTTGATGCCTAGCTCCATCAGTTCGCCGCCGATGTCCTCGGCGATGAGTTTCACGGAATCGGCGGACATGTCACGCATTTCCTTGGCGCTGGGGGCGTGCTTCCACTTTTCGGAGATGCCCCCTAGGCGGTTCACCAGCCCGCCTTCTTGGTCGCTGGCAACCAGCAGGGGGATTTTCAGGCCCTCGTTGGCTTCGCGGATCCGCTGTTTGAAGGCGGCGGTGTCCTTCAGGTGGTTTTTCATGACCAGCACGGCACCGAATTCGTTCTCTATCAAAAACTGCGCCGGCGAAAGGTACACCATGACCATCTGGGCGGCCTTCTGCTTGATGCTCATGGAATTCCAGAGGGGCATCAGTTCATCGGGCAGGCCATAGGGATTTTCGGCAACGGTGTCGGTTTGTGTAGTGTCGGCGACGACTGTGGAATCGGTCCGAGATGTGTCGGCAGCAGTAACAGCGGCAGTGTCCGCTTTGGCAAAAGCGAAAAGCAGGAAAACGATGGAAATAAACCTAACCCGCATGGATCCCGTCGCCTTACGGCTCCAGGATGACGGTCTTCCTATCCGCATTTTGCATTCCACTTCCTACTCTTATCCTTTCTTCGCAAAGCGGCGGGGTTTGAATTCCCTGGGCGGGAAATCGAACTTGAGCTTGCCCTTTTCCAGGTACAGGTAGGCGTCGAACAGACGGTGACTCTTGCTGCGGAAACCCTTGATGAGTTCCGTCTTCTCGCCGGCCAAGAGTTTCTGGATGGCCTCGAAAGGCAGTTCCTTTCCCAGAAGGATTTTCGGTAGCGAGATGCCCGTGGGCTGCTTGTCTATGTAACTCTGGGAAACGTATCCAGTAAGAGTCTCGAATACATCGGTGCCATCTACGTAGGACTTCCCTACCTTCTTGCTAGTATCGATTTCTTCGGGCTTATCGTCAAAGACAAATTCAATCTTGTTCTGGTCGTTGATGATGACCACTGCCGAGAATTCAGCACCCTTCTTGCTGCGGAACCCAGTGAGGGGGCCAATCTTGCGCTTGGTCAAAAGCTCCACCACCTCTTCGTCGGTAAGGCGCTTGCCGCCAATCATCTTGCGGATGACGATTCCGTCTTCGGTCTTGTAGCGGCTCACAGTCTCAAAGACCTTCTTGCCGTTTACAGGGCTGAACTTGGCTTCGCCTTCGGTGTGCTCTTCCTTGAATCCCTTGATGTTCTTCACCATGGTGCGGGTCATCTCCACGATGCCCTGCATAAAGCTTTCTCTGGATTCCTTGCCCTTGGAAATCAGGTCCATCTTGTATTCCCATTCACCGGTAAGTTCCGGACTGGTAAGGGCCTCGATGTTCATGGCCGAAAGCACCTTGATCAGGTCAAAAGCCTTGGCCGTGGGAATCATGTCTTTGCCGTCGCGGACCACGTACTTGTCACTGACCAGCTTCTCGATGATGGCGGCCCGAGTGGCAGGCGTCCCGAGACCCCGTTCCTTCATGGCATCACGGAGCTCGTCGTCTTCCACCAGTTTACCGGCGCTTTCCATCATGGAAAGCAACGTACTTTCAGTGTAGTGTGCAGGAGGCTTGGTAAAGTCCTCTTCCGCTTCGATAGAAACGGTTTTCGCCTTGTTGCCGTTCAACTTCGGGATGTTGGACTCGTCGTCGGAATCCTTGCCGTAGACCGCCTTGAAACCGGGATCCACCAGAATCTTGCCTTCGGTAACGAAAGTCTCGTTCTCGACGGTGGTAATGCGGGTGGTGTTCAGGTACTTTGCAGGCGGGAAGAACACGGCAATAAACCGCTGGCAAATCATGGTATAGATCTTCTGTTCCGCCTCGGAAAGACCCTTGGGAGTCACGCCCGTGGGGATAATGGCGAAGTGGTCCGAAATCTTGGTGTTATCGAACACCTTGGGGGTGCGCTTGACCCAGTTGTTGTCCAAGGCTTCCTTGGCAAACTTTTCGAGAGGGCCGGTAATCTTACCCAAGGTGGCCTTTACGGGAGTCACGTAGTCTTCGGGTAGGCAGCGGCTGTCGGTACGGGGGTACGTTGTAGCCTTGTAATGTTCGTAAAGAGACTGGGCGATAGAGAGCGTGGTCTTGGCGCTAAAACCGAAACGGCTGTTAGCTTCGCGCTGGAGCGTGGTCAGGTCGTAGAGCTGGCCGCACTTCTGCAGACTTTCGGAGGTGCTCTCCTCGACAGCACCAGCCTTGCCCTTGCACTTTTCAAGGATGGCCTTGGCGGTCTTTTCGTCAAAAATCTGCTTGGCCTTTTCCTTGCCATCGGTCTTGAACCATTTGCCCTGATAACTGCTTCCGCTGTTGTCAAAATCGGCAGTGATAGTCCAGAACTTTTGGGGCTTGAACTGCAGGCGTTCCTCTTCGCGCTTGACAATGATAGCGAGGGTCGGGGTCTGTACACGGCCACAAGGGGTAATCTGGAAACCACCCATGGTGCTGTTGTAGGCGGTAAGCCCGCGGCTTCCGTTCATGCCCACCAGCCAGTCCGCCTCAGAGCGGCAGAGAGCCGCGTTCTTCAGGTTTTCCATGTCCTCGGCGGTACGCAGGTGTTCAAAGGCATCCTTGATGGCGGCAGGAGTCATGCTCTGCATCCAGAGACGCTTGAGGGTCTTACCCTTGAAGTTTCCCTTGAGAACGTAATCCAGAATGTAGAAGAAAATCAGTTCACCTTCGCGGCCCGCATCGCAGGCGTTGATGATGGTGGTAAC
>CACZII010000047.1 GCA_902781185.1 Fibrobacter succinogenes | reverse complement strand
ACGTTTTGTGGTGCTGAAAACAAACCCGAGCATGTCGGCGCCAAGTTCTGCTGCGAGCAAACCGTCTTCTTCTCGCGTAATGCCGCAGATTTTTACGAGGGGGCGTTGCGCTTGCTTCGGGTCTGCTGTTGTGCAGGCTTCACGCTTGGCATCACGACGTTCCGCGAACTTTCTCCAGAACTTACCGCGGGCATTTTCGCACCCGCTTTCGAATGCAGACACAACTTCTTTTGCAAGGGTTGGATTCTTCGCGACGGCTTCGCCTACCAGGATTCCCGTAAATCCGAGACTGCGGGCATAGTCAGCATCGGCCGGGGTCAAAATTCCCGATTCAAAGACGGCCTTCGCCGGGAGTTTGCTGCGCACCGACGCCGGCACCAGCGGATCCGTATGGAAGGTCGCCAGGTCGCGGGAGTTCACGCCTGCGACAATGGTTTTCGCGGCGTCTGCCCCGAGCGCGCTCGTGACAACCGAAAGCTTGCGGAAGTCATCCTTTTCGCGGACTTCTACAAAAGCCTGCATGTCAAAAGACTGCGCACGTTTCGCCATCTTCACAAGCTGTTCGTCATCTAGGATTCTTGCAATCAGGAGAACTGCGTCGGCGCCGCAACGGTACGCGATGTCGATTTCGTCTTCGTACAGCAAAAAGTCCTTGCGGAGCACGGCGCAGGCGTGCAAACCCTGCTTACGACGGCTTTCCATCAGGTCGGCAACCGCAATCAAGTCACGGAGCGAACCTTTGAAAAAGTTCCCTTCGGTCAGTACCGAAACCGCCTGGGCATGTGCTTCGGCGTAAGTTGTCGTAAGCCCTACCGGGTCTAAGTCCGGAGCGATGTCGCCCTTCGAAGGCGATGCGCGCTTGACCTCGAGAATTGTACCCGCATTGCCGAGGAATTCCGTATGGCCTACACGGCGCTTTTCCGGAATGTCGATGCCAAAGTTCAGCCCCAGCCGCTCGATATCCGCGCGACGTTTCTCTACGATTGTTTGCAGTATATCAGACATGTAGATTGTCATGCCCGCCTGCGCGGGCATCTCCCATTACGAGTTGGTTTCTGCCTTCACTTCTTCGATCTTCTTCAGCACGGAGCCGTCTTCCATGGCCTTCATGGCCTTGTCGAAGCCTTCCTTGAGGCTGGCTGCCTTCTTGCTGATGTAGAGGGCGGCACCGGCGTTCAGGGCGCAGGCATACTTGATGCCCGGGCGGCCCTTGCCGTTCAGCACGTCGAGAGCGAGGTTGAAGTTATCCACGCCCGTACCGCCGGCGAGGTCTTCGGGATCCACGGAAGGGATGCCGAAGTCCTTGGGGTCGATGCGGTAAGTCTTGTACTCGCCATCTTCCAGGATTTCGGCGATGGTCGTCGGCACGCAGGGCGAAATTTCGTCGTAGCCGTCATCGGAGATGGCAACCATCACGCGCTTCGCGCCGAGGGCCTTTGCCGCCTTGGTGAACGGTTCCAGCACGGTCGTGCTATAGACACCGAGCATGAGGTACTTGGCTTCGGCCGGGTTCGTGAGGGGGCCGAGCAGGTTCATGATGGTCTTCACGCCGAGGGCGCCGCGAACCGGGCCGGCAAAGCGCATGGCACTGTGATAGACAGGCGCCATCAGGAACACAAAGTTCGTCTTGTCGATGACGCTTGCAGCCTTGTCCGGAGTCATGTCGAGCTTGAAGCCTGCTGCCGTGTAGAAGTCGGCGGCACCAGACTTGCTAGAGACCGCGCGGTTACCGTGCTTTGCAATCTTTGCGCCACAGCTTGCTGCGATAAGGCCGGAGAGCGAACTTACGTTAAAGCTGCCCTTGCCGTCACCACCGGTACCCACGATGTCGGTGAGTTCGTCGCCGCTGTAGGGGAACTTGCGCTTCTTGCTGCTGAGTACCTTCGCGCAGCCGGCGATTTCGTCGGCAACAGGGCCCTTGCTCGAAAGTGCGGTAAGGATAGCAGCCATCTGGCGTTCGTCCATGATGCCGTCGGTCAAGTCTTCCATGAACATTTCGGCGGTTTCGCGGCTCAAGTTCTTGCCTTCAGTAAGCGTGTTCAGAATCCCGCGCACGTCCAGCGGTTCACGGCGGTAGTTGAGGAACGCCTTGAAGAATTCGTCGGCGCGACCGCTGGCGATGGATTCCGGGTGGAACTGAACGCCTTCAATCGGGAGCGTCTTGTGGCGGATGCCCATGATGTCACCGTCGGTCGCGCGAGCGGTCACTTCGAAGTCGGAGGAGAGCGTCGCTTCGTCAACGACCAGGCTGTGGTAACGCGTGAAGATGTTCTTCTTGCCGATGGTGCGGAAAAGTCCCTTGCCGTCCAGGTCGATTTCTTCGGCGATGCCGTGCTTGATGAATTTGGCCTGCACAATCTTGGCACCGAAAGCGTAACCGATGGCCTGGTGGCCGAGGCACACGCCGAGAATCGGGAGCTTGCCCGCAAAGTGCTTGATGGCTTCCACGGAGATGCCGGCGTCTTCAGGGCGGCCCGGGCCCGGGCTCACGATAAGGCGGCTCGGGTTCAGCTTTTCGATGTCGGCAATGGTGCATTCGCGGCTACGGAGCACGCGGATTTCTTCAGTGGTAATCTTGGCCAGCGCCTGGTAGACGTTGTAAGTAAAAGAGTCGTAGTTGTCTATGATGATAATCATTTTTTTTATCCGCTTTTTAAAGGTTTGTGGTTCGGGGTTAATTTTCCCCCTCCAGTACGGCTCTGATCGCTCCGAGCTTTTCATTCGTTTCTTCAAATTCGCGGTCGGCGTTGCTGGCCGCGACAATGCCACCACCGGCCTGCAGGCTGATGGTCTTGCCCTGCTTGAGGCAGCAACGGATAGCGATACAGAAATCCAGGTCACCGTCGGATTCCATGTAACCTACGGCACCGGCGTAGAAGCGGCGCTTGACCTTTTCGAGACCGGAGAGGATTTCGATGGCGCTGATCTTGGGCGCACCGCTCACCGTACCGGCTGGGAAGCTGGAGCGCAGCACTTCGATGGCCTTCTTGTTCTTTGCCACACGACCCTGCACGTCGGAGACCAGGTGAATCACATGGCTGAACTTTTCACATTCCATGTACTTGGTGGTTTCCACCGTACCGGCTTCGCAAACGCGGCCAAGGTCGTTACGGGCCAAGTCCACCAGCATCAAGTGTTCGGCACGTTCCTTCGGATCGCCCTTCAAGTTCTTCATCAGGGCTTCATCTTCGGCATCGTCCTTACCGCGGCGGCGAGTGCCTGCAATCGGGTGGATGGTGGCGATGCCGTCACGCACTCGCACGAGGCTTTCCGGCGAAGCACCGATAAACTGGTGTGTACCGTAATCCAGGAAGAACATGTACGGAGACGGGTTCACCGTGCGGAGGCGGCGGTAAATGTCCAGCGCCGCGATATCGCTTGCAAACTGGATGCGGCGAGAAGGCACGGCCTGCACGATGTTGCCAGCGATGATATGCTTCTGCAGGGCTTCGACCTTTTCGGTGTATTCCTTGCGGGACTGTTCCAGGTCGGTCATTGTGATGCCCTTGCCGTACTGCTGTTCCGGAGCGAGGTAGCTGAAGTCAAGGTCCGCGAGGCGTGCCTTCACCTTTTCAATCGCAGCCTTCAAGTCAATCTGGTGTTCTTCATAGTTCAGGGCGAACAGGTGAAGCTTTTCGGTAAAGTGGTCAAACACGATGTAGATGTGACCCACCAAGAATTCGGCTTCGGGGATGTTCAGTTCGTCCACCTGCGGGGCAAGGCGAATCGTATCGCAACGGGCACAGAATTCGTAACCGAGGTAGCCCACGCCCGAAGAGGGAATAGGAATCTGGTTGGGCGGCACCGTGTTTTCGGCAGAAATCAGCGTGAGGGCGTCGAGAATGTCGCCTTCGCCTTCCTTGAGGAACGTGCTTTCCTTGCCGTCGATGATGATGCTCACGTCCTTTTCGTTCTGGCGCAGGCGGAAGCCTTCGTCCACCATCAGCGTGGAGTAGCGGCTACGGCCATGTGAGAAGCTAGCCGATTCGAAGATGGCCTTCGCACCAAGTTTCTTGCCCAGCGAAAACGGGGTGTAACGTTCACCGGGCAGAGCCACGTAGATGCTGTCGGTACGGGGTTCGTAACTCGGTTGTTCTGTGATATGCTTAATCTTTTTAGTCATTTGATCCTCTGGTTTATAAACTCGTTTGCGTTTCCTTTTAGGTTCGCAAAGGCTTTTTTGTCCCGGAGGATTTTCGTGAGTAAAAGAGAAAGGCCTCCGTGAGTCCGGAAGCCTTTGCTTAAAATCTTGGGTGATTTGCGACAAATACCGGGCTCTATGTTAGAGTCCGCGCCACCAACGACGGTTAAGGGTTGCACATGTCACAAAATTCATCATGGCCCAAAAATATCAAACAAATGAACAGGTGGCAAGGGGTTGTCCCGAAAAAAAAGATTTTTTTACCGCGAACCCCTTATATATATTATATGTTATTTGGTTGCCTGTTTTGTAGCGGCTTTTTCAGTCTCGACAGGGGCCTTGGCGCTGTCGGCAACAGTTCCTGCACTATCGGCAGCAACGGCAACCTCTATCTTGGCAATCTTGTCCCAGTCTTCCTTGTCGTAGTTCCTGAGGAACATGGCCCCCTGGTAGCCGCGCAGGATTTCTACGGCCTTGACGGTATCCCTTGTGGAAAGTGCGAACTTGGCGTCTTCAAGCAGGTCCTTCTGGGCGCTCCTCTTGTCTTGGATTTCTCCCACGCGGTTCTGGCGGAGCACTTCCATGGTGTCGCTGACGAATCCGAGATTCCAGGTGCTGTCGAAGCAGGCTTCCGCTTCCAGGTACTTTTCGGGAACTTCCGTGGCGGCATCAAAAAGAGCGTTGCAGCGGGCAAAGGTCTCGGCACTTTCGGTCTTGGAATGCTGGTAATACTGGTAGCCGCCCACAATCAGGCCGATAACCACCAGCAGGAACAGACCGTCTTGCCAACCCATGACAGGACCGGTAGGCATCTTGGGCCGGCCGTTGACGGTTTCCCCGGCTTCCAGTTTTTCTTCTGCTTCGTCGAAAGGACTTTTTCCGTTTAAGAAACTGAACATGTTTTTACCTTATTTTTTAGAAATGGCGTCAAAGACGCGGGCATATAAATAAATCTGTTTTAAAAGGCTTGCAAAGCCGTTGCTCCGAGTGGGGGAAAGCCCTACGTTCAGTCCGATATTCCGGAAGAATTCCGGGTCTACAGACAAAATAGCAGCGGGCGTCTGGTCGTTGTAGACCTGCAGAGCGAGGGCTCCCAGACCACGACTAATCAGCGGGTTGGTGGTGCCACCTTCCACGTCCATCTCGAAATGGATTGTCTCGCCGTTGAAGCTTGGCACCAGATACATGGTAGAGGCGCACCCCTGGATGATAAACTTTTCTGCCTTCAGGGAGGGGTCCATTCCCTTATGGTTGCGGGCAAGGCCAAGCAGGAATTCCCACTTGCCATCGGCATCCTTGAAACTGGAAAAAGTATTCCGCAGGGATTTTAGACGTTCTTGGATAGAATCTGCCATGATGACCCTAGCGGAGGAAAGACCTCATCTTCCAGATGACAGAGGGGCAGGACCAGAGCACGTTCCAGAAAATGCGGACCAGGGTTTGCTTTTCGCGGGGCAGCCTGGAGAGCCTCTTGGCGGCCTTGTCGAACTGTTCGTCGGTAATGCTGTTGAAGCCGGCCTTGGCATTTGCGATTTGCAGGTGGTTCTTGCCCAGGGCCTTCATCCATCGGGTGAGGGTGGCCTCTTCGATTGCGGCCCTGTTTTCGCCGCTGTCTTTGAGCCACTGGTCTACGGCCTCGGCGGCAATCTTTCCGCTAAGCAGGGATTCCACGATGCCAGACCGGCTGATGGGGTTTACGCAGCTAGCGGCATCGCCAGCCTTGAATAGCCCGCACTTGGCGAGAGGCTTGTCGGATTGCCCGCAGGCAATCATACCGCCATAGACAGCCTTCACCGTCGCGTTTGGGTAGTTCTTTGCGATAAAGTTCATGAGCTTCTGGCGCAGGGGCTCCCCATTCTTTATGGACTTGCCCAGCACGAAGCCGATGTTCACTTCTTTGCCGTCGCGGGGGAATATCCAGCCATAACCGTCCTGGAATTCGCTACCGAAGAACAGCTCAATGTGTTCAGGGCTATGCTCGATTCCGTCCGCCACGGCGAAAATTCCGGATTCCAGGTCCGTGTCGCCTGTCTCTATACCTTCGAGGCAGGCGATATTCCTGGTGAGCCTGCAACTCGGACCCGAGGCGTCGATGATGGTCTTGGCAGAAAGGGTGACAGAATCATCCCCCTGGGACACTTGAACATTCCAGCCAGACTCTGTCCGTTCCAGTTTGTGGATAAGGGCGTCAAAGTGACATTCCACTCCGTGGTTCTGGGCGGCGTCGGCGATGTTCTTGTGGAACAGGGCCCTATTCAGGATAAGCCCACAGTTCTTGCTGTAGAATTCAGCACGGTAGCGCTTGGGCGAGGTAAAGTAGATGCCCGAAAGCCTACCTCGTACAAAGGTGGGATCTATGGGCCAGAGGGCGGCAAGCCTGTCTGCTGAAACGGCCTCGGCGCAGAAGATGGGCTCCTTCCAGGGGGCCTTCTTGTCTAGTAGCAGAATCCGTCTGGCAGTGCCGGTCAACCGCCCCAAGGTACAGGCCGCCATCAGTCCTGCAGGACCAGCCCCGCAGACAATGGTATCATACTCTTTTTGAGCGAAATTTGACATTTCAAGGCAAAAAATAGCATTGTTTTACAATTTACTTGTATATATTTGATTTTTTTTATTTATTTTAGGGGTATCCGTTATTTGGATTTCCATAAAGGGAACGTGTATATGAATATGATGAAAATTTCAAAGTTTGGCCTTTGCCTGGTCGGTGCTCTTGCCATGAGCGGTTTTGCCCAGGGCGACTACTCCGGCAAGGACCTTAACATTTCCTTCCGCGATAAGCGTATTGATGGCTTTAATTTCAGCAATGCTAAGGCAGTCAAGAACGTTACGGACTTCCAGCGTGCTGCTGGCGAAAAGCCGAACTTCAAGGGCGCAAACCTCTCTGGAGTGTCTTTCCAGAATGCCGTGATTAGCGAAGCGAATTTCAACAACGCCGTACTGAAGGGCGTGGTCATCAGTGGTGCTGACATCCGCAACTCCAGTTTTGAGGGTGCCGACATGGAAGAGGCTAACCTCTACCGCGCCACGCTCCTGGACAGCCAGTTCCCCAAGACCAATCTTAAGAATGCTCGTCTAGACATGATGAAGGTCTCCGAAGAGACGGACTTCAGCAAGTCGGATATGACCATGGCTTCTGTGAACGAAGTGGACCTTACCCGTGCCGACTTCTCCAAGGCTAACCTGACCAACACCAACTTCGCCCGTTCCTTGATGGCTAACAGCGACTTCCGCAAGGCCACTCTGAATCACACGGACTTTACGGGTTGTAACCTGATTGCCGCAAACTTCAAGGGCGTGGACCTGGTAGACGTCATTTTCGTGAAGGCCGGTCTTTCCCAGGCTGAATTCGGTGGTGCCGAGTTCAAGAACGTGAACCTGCAGGACGCCGACCTTTCTCTGACAACCTTTAATGATGTGGACCTGTCCAAGACCCAGCTCCAGCGTGCCAAGTTCGCCCAGTCCACTGTGAAGAACATGGAATTCGGCAAGCAGGACTTGACTGGCGTGGTGTTCGATAAGGGCTCCGTGTCCAAGAACAACTTCGAAAAGGCCAAGCTCGGCAAGGCCTCCTTCTATGACGCTTCTGTCGAAAAGAACATCTTCAAGGAAGCCGACATGGTGAAGAGCGTATTTGACGGTGCTTACATCTTCAAGAGCATCTTCGATAAGGCCGACCTGACCAAGAGTAACTTCGCCAACTCCACCATCGAACGTTCCGACTTCCAGCTGGCTCAGATGTCCGGCACCAGCCTCGCCGGTGCAAAGCTCATCAAGGTGAGCTTCCTGAACGCGAATCTCCAGGGTGTCAAGATCGACGCTGATACCAAGATGGAAGACGTGGACTTCTCCGGTGCTGACCTGAGCAACGCCAAGATTGAAAAGTTCACGGCCAAGCGCGTCCTTTACGACAACAAGACCAAGTTCCCCAAGGGCTTCGATCCTCGTCAGTATGGCTTCACCAAGCCCGGTGAAAAGGCTGCTGAAGTGGTGGTGAACAAGAAACCTCAGGGCGACAAGGTTGCCGACGACGCTATGCCCAAGAAGAAGAAAAAGAAGAAGAGAAAATCTGGTTTTGATGACGAAGACTAGTAGTTCCTGACTAACGGATTTGGAACCTCGCTTCGGCGAGGTTCTTTTTTTATTATTTGGCTGTACTGCAAAGTAAATGAGGGGGGGTGTTTCAATGAAAAAAGTCTTTATATGCGGAGCGGCCTTGTCGCTTATGCTTTTGGCCTGTGGGGACGATTCGTCTTCGACAGGGCCGGACCTATCGTCTGCTTCGGGGAACGCTGAATCGTCTAGTGCGGGAATCGGCTCATCCGATTCGCCGGTTCCCGAATCTTCCGGAACGGTAGCGTCATCTTCTTCGACGGAACCTGGGTCAAGCGCGGTTACTCCGGAGTCAAGCTCAGTCGTTCCCGGATCAAGCACAGTGGAACCTGAATCGAGTGAGGCCGCTTCCGGGTCCAGTGCCGCTGTCAGTCCGTCTTCGTCGGAAAAGGAAACACCCTGCCAGGTGGTAGACAACATGGGTGGCTCTTGCAAGAATAGCAGCTCTTCGGGCAACTCCATGGTGGACGGTGGTTCCGGCGGCGGTGATCGAGCCCTTCCCCCGGTTGCTTACATGACCGTTGAAAACGATTCTGCGATATTCGGCGTACAAAATGTGAGAATGCCTTGCGAAGAGATTAGCGGATTTGCTGGGATGATACAACAATTGCTCAAGCCAAGCCTTGAAGTGACTATGGACGATACCGTGATGAACGTAAAGCCTGTTTTTGGGGAATCTTCGTCAAGACCCGATTGTACTTGCGTGTCGCAGTTCACTTTCAAGATAAAGCTGGAGCCGCCTTTTGACCAGGCCACCCTTCTTGTTATCGACGACAGTAATAATCTGGGTAACAGGATGAGGATTATCAAGGAATAAAAAAGGAGATCCCCGACCAAGTCGGGGATGACATCTCAAACTACCACAACAATGCGAACACCATACCCGGCCTAAAGTACTTACCGGCGGTGTACTTCAGAGCCGTGCTGTGGAGCAGCATGAACAGGGCGCTTGCTTCAACCTTGTTGGCCTTCGCGATGCTGCCGAATGCCTTCACGAAGGCGGGCAGGTTGCGCGGGAGCTTCGGGCTGATGCGGCTGTCGGCAAGGAGGGCTCCCTTCTTCAGGAGTTCCTTATGCATCTTGTCGGCGGCGGTAGCGCTGAGGCCGAAGGCCTTCACCAGAGCTTCTGGGTGCAGGCGGCAAGAACCGTTGAATCCTTCCGGTGCGGCGAACGGGATGCGGGCTTCTTCGTAGAGGTTGCGAATCATGGAATCGCCCATGTCGGCAGCCTGCTTTTTGAGGCCGTGGTGCATCATGGCGCACATGATGCTGTACTGAATGCCAATCCACACGTCGTGAGCCTGGAAGTTGAATTCGTCGAGCGGGGAGCCGTCCTTACGCACGAGGTTTGCTGCACCGATGAGCGGGCTGTTGGCCTTGTAGTTCGTGTTGAAAATGCGGAGCAAGTTGGCCTTGGCCTTCTTCTCGTCGCTGATGGGCTTGAGGCCGAGCAGGCGGAGGTAGGTGTCGGCGAGCATCGTGTCAGCGAACACGTCGTCGCAGTCGTTAGCAATCTTTGCGTTCCAGCTGGCGGTAAAGGCTTCCTTGCACTGGGCGGTGAGCCATGCCTTCTTGAGGCCGCGGAGTTCG